>JACQVU010000529.1 GCA_016209585.1 Planctomycetota bacterium | reverse complement strand
GGCGAGATTGTGCCCTCCTTCGCCTCGATACACGTCCGTCGAATCAGATTCAGGAGTTGCTGCGCGTTGCCACCCGACAGGCGAATGACCTCCCGCCACACCTCATCGCTCGCGAAGACCTTGGAGAAGTTGATGCGTGTTGCCAGAACTTCCTCGAAGGCTTTCATTCCGTCCGTCACAGAGCCCTGCTTCCCATCACGCGGCCGAACCGCCAGGCATGGGCAAAAGACCGGGCGTTCGAAGAGCGAGGACGCGGTCTTCTCGTCACGCTCGTTCATGAGCGACAGGTGGCTCGTGACCACGAGCGCCGCCGTGAGATCATCGAACACTTTGAAGTTCTCCGCGAACTGGGCGCGCACCATCGTCGAAGAGTAGCGATCCAGGCTATCGAGAATGACGATCACGCCGCGCGGGCACTTGTTTTTGACCGCGCCAGCCGCTTCCTTCAGAACCTCATTCACGTTCTCCACGAGGGCACGCGGATGGGCCTGCAGGCGCTTGCGAAACTCGACCTTATCGACGTGTCCCGCCCTGAGCCGCGCTTTGATGGCCGCGTAGAATTTGAAGAACTTGAAGAAACCGACGCCAGCGGACGCTTCAGTAGCGAGCTCCACCGCCTTCTCCGTCGTCTCAATGGAGACCTTCGTGACTTCACGAAACCAGTTCTCTACTTGCTGAAGCCGAGACCGGTCGAACGAGACCCCGGCTGTATCAAGGCGGTTCGTGGCTTCGCTCGCGATGACGAACAGGAGATCGCTGTACTCGAACTCGAAGGGGTTCACCTGCTCAACGCAGTCGACATAGACCACGAAGTATCCCTCCTTCTCCGCCTCCTTCATGAATGCACGCAGATCGCTCGTCTTTCCACATCCCCGTTGCCCGAAGAAGCCGACGCGGGCGGGCTTGCCCGCGTCGGAGGCGAACTTCACTTGCGTGAGAATCTCTTCCCACACCTTCAGCCCCCCACGGCTCGCGCTGAAATCGACGTGGAACGGATCGTTCGGGTCTTCGATGGGAACAGCGGGATCGCAGTTCCCGTACGCGTCTTGCAGCGTCTCCGCGGGCTTGTGCTTCTCAAGGCGATTCGCCGTCATAACGCAGCCTCCCGGCGGCGCGTTGACGGATTATACCCGTCGGCTCTCCGGCCATCCAAACATCGACGGTTTCCGGACCCCGTGACCCCCCGGCCCCCCGTCATTCACTTCCGGCGGTTGCGGCGCTCGATGCTCCCGAGCCGCTTGTTGGCGGCCTTGATCTCCGGCGGGAGGTTCGACCGCCGCGCGAACTCCACCGCGCGGGTGGCGGCGGCCTCGGCCTCGGCCACCTGGCCGTGGCGCTCGCGGACCTGGGAGAGGTTGAGGAAGGCGCGCGCGGCCCACAGGTTCTCGCCGTGGCTGGCGAAGACCTCCGCGGCCTGGGTGAAAGCGCGGGCGGCCTCGTCCAGTTCGCCGCGCTCGACGCGGATGGAGGCGATGCCCAGCAGCGTGTGGGCGCGGCCGAGGTGGTCGCCCCGCTCCTCATAGACCCGCAGCGACTGCTGGTAGAGGTCGAGCGCCTCCGCGAACCGCCCCATGCGCCGCAGCGGCCGCGCCTGGGCGGTGAGGGCCTGGGCGATCTGCGTCACCTCCTCGCCCGAAGCCCGCGCCGCGTCCTCGGCCCGGCGGGCCATTTCCAGGCTCTCCTCCACCCGCCCCTCGCGGAAGGCCACGGTCGCCTGGGCGCGCAGTTCCGCGCCGTCCAGGGCCTCCTCGTCGGCGCTGGTCAGCGCTTCGGGAAGCGGCGCGCGCGTTTCGTCCGGCGCCGGCGGCGCCGGCAGGGCCTCGCCCAGCCGGTCGAAGCCGGCGCGGCAGGTCTCGGTGAGATCGACCACGGCGAGTTTGGAGGCCAGGCGCACGTCCTCCTGGAAGCCGGAGAGGCCGGCGTCGTCGATGATGAACGGAATGATGAAGTCCATGCGGTCGCGGATCTCGCGGATGAGCGCCCACTCGATCTCCGTCTGCACCCAGCGCGACTTCAGCGCCGCGCCCGACAGCACCACCACGAACTTGCGGGAGACCTTGATGCACTGCGCAATGGTCCGAAGCAGGCTGTCGCCCCCACGCAGGGTGTTGAAGTCAACGTACACGGAGTACCCGCGACGCCGCAGGTGGGCCACCAGGCCGCGCACCACCTCCATGTCGCGCGGGTCGTGGCAGTGGCTGACGAAAATGCCCCCCGCCAGCAGCGGACGCTCCGGTTCGCCCGGATCCAGAGTCGCCACCTGCGCCACGTACTCGCCCCGGCAATGGTGGCAGACCACCACCCGCCCCACTTGCTCCGGCAACACCAGATTCGTCGTGCCGCAGCCCGTGCATACCACGCTCACCGGCGTCATCGGTGGCCTCCAGGGATGTTGGGGGGGCGCCCCGCCCGCCGTTCCGGTTCGATATTCTACCCGCCGGTGAGGGGGCGGGTTCACGTCGGGGCCTGAAATCCCGACGCCACCAGGCCGCGTGGAACGGGCGTACAATATCGATCCGCGCCCGGAGTTTGGCGTTCGGAAGTCCCCGGGTTTCGGAATGGCGATGACCGGCGGCGACGAGTTTCCCAACGACGAACAGCGGGCGGTCGTCGACCACCTGGAGGGCGGCCTGCTGGCGCTGGCGCCGGCGGGAACGGGCAAGACCCGCGTGATGGCCGAGCGTCTGGCCGCGGCGGTCGAGCGGCTGCATGTCGAGCCGCGCCGGACACTCTGCCTCACCTTCACCAACCGCGCCGCGGCTGAGGTGCGCGACCGGCTCCGCGCCCGGCTGGGACCGGAGGCCATAGAAGCGCCGGTGCGCACCTTCCACGGGCTGTGCGCCTGGATGCTGCGATGCGAGGCGCGCGCCCTTGGCCTGCCGCGCGACTACGTGGTGCTCGACGGCGGCGACTGCGCCGACGCCCTTTTAGAGGCGTTGAACGCCATGCCGCCGGTGGACGCCGCGCGGCTCGGCGCGATCTTGGCCGGCGCCGGCGCGCGGGATCGGGACCCGCTGGCACGGGTCGTGTCGGCTCTCAAGGACGTGCTGCCGCGCGCCAAGAGCCGCGCCGACCGCCTGGAACTGGGCCGCGCGCCGGCGTTGCTTTCCGCCACCGGCGATTGCGCGCTGCGCCCGGTGTTGCGGCTCGCCGGCTGGCCGGCCTGCTGCGAGCCTGGCGCCGCGCGCTGCCTGGCGCGGGAGATCGCCGGCCGCTACCACGCGCTGCTCGCCCAACGGCACGCGCTGGATTTCGGCGACCTCGTCTTCTTCGCCCGCGCGATGCTCGCCCAGCACCCCGACCGCGCCGCCCTCTGGCGGAACCGCTTCGACTGGTTGCAGGTGGACGAGGCCCAGGACACCGACCCCTCGGAATACGACGTGGTGCGCCACCTGGCGCGCCGCGCCGGGAACCTGGCGCTCTTCGGCGACGTGGACCAGACCATCTACGAGTGGCGCGGCTGCGAACCGGATCGGGTGGTGGCCGCCTTCGAGCGTGACTTCGCCCCCGTGCGCCGCCTACCGCTGGCGCGGAACTACCGCGCCACCGCCAGCCTCATCGGAGCGGCGGATCGCGTGGCGCGGGAGATCCAGAATCGGCGCACCTCCCTCACGCCGGCCGAGGGCGCGCCTTCCGGCGACCCGCCGGCGCTGCACCGCGCGCCGACCGCCGCCGCCGAGGCCGAATGGGTGGCGCGTTCCGTGGCGCGGGCGCGGGCGGAGCGGCCGGGCGAGCGCCTGGGCGTCCTGGCCAGCACGCACGCCCGGCTGGCGATGCTCTCGGCGGCGCTCTCGGCCCGCGGCGTGCCCCACGTAACGGTCGAGGAGTACGAGTTCGCCCAGCGCCAGGAGGTGAAGGACGGTGTCGCCCGGCTGCGCCTGATCGTCAATCCGTTCGACTCCGCCGCGCTGCGGCGCGTGGCGCAGCGCCCGGCGTCGGGGATCGGCGACCAGACGCTGGCGCGCCTCGATACCGAGGGGGAAGCGACGGCGTTGCGCGCCGTCGATCTCCTGCGTCCGGAGACGCACCAGACCGGCGAGCCGTTCGCCGCTCTGCTCCGGGCCTGGTCCGCCGGCGACCTCGCGGTGGTGGACGTGGAGACCACCGGCCTCTCCTTCGCCGACGACGAGATCGTGGAGGTCGCGGCGCTGCGCCTCCGGGCCGGGGTCCCCGCCGGGGAGTTCCATCAGTTCGTCAAGCCCTCGCGCCCGGTGGGCGAGTCGGTCCACGTCCACGGCCTGACCGACGAGTTCCTCGCCGCCCACGGTGTTCCACGGCTCGACGCCCTGGACGGACTCCGCCGTTTCTGCGATCGCGCTCGGCTCGTGGGCCACAACCTGCGCTTCGACCTCACGATGCTCCGGCGCGACATGGCGCAAGCGGGAGTCGCCGCCTGGAAGGCGCCCTACGACGACACCATGGAGATCGCTCGCCGCCTCGTGCCGCTGGACTCCTGCCGGCTGGCGGCGCTGGTCGAGCACTTCCAGTGCGCCGAGAAACCCGGCCACCGCGCCGACCAGGACGTGCGCGCCGCCGCCGCCGTCCTGGCGCGGCTGATCCCCCCGCTGCGGGAGAAGGCCCCGGCCCGCGCGCGGCTGGTGGCCGAGTGGGGGCGCGCCTTTCAGCCCCTGGCCGCGATGTTCGCCGCTTGGCGCGAGGCGGCGGGCGAGGCGCGGCCGGCGGATCTGCTGGCGCGGGTGCTCGCTGAATCGGGCCTCTCCCGCCACTACCGGCGTGAACCGGAGCGGCTGCGCAACCTGGAGACGCTGGTGGCCTTTTTCCGCCGCCACGATCGGCCGGAGACGCCGCCGGGCGCGGCGCTGGCCGAGGCGCTGGGCGCCGTGGCGCTGGCCGGAAGCGCGGAGATCGCGCAGTTGGAGGAGGGGCGCGTGCCGGTGGTCACCGTGCACCAGGCCAAGGGGCTGGAGTTCGACACCGTGTTCCTGGCGGGGGTGGTGGAGGACGAGTTCCCCAGGTTCAAGGCGGTCCAGGAGAAGCGGGTGGAGGAGGAGCGCCGCCTCTTTTACGTGGCCGTCACCCGTGCCCGGAAAAGGCTGTTCCTCTCCACGCACGCGCTCAGCGAGCGGGGGTGGAGGCGGGAGCCGAGTCGCTTCCTGCGCGGTCTGGCGGAGATGTGCGTGGACGCGCCGTGACAACTGATGCCGTTACGCCAGCGCCTCTCGCAGGATGGCGCGGGCGCGGTGATCGAAGGTGTGCTCCGCCAGCACCCGCTTGCGCCCGGCCTCGGCCACGCGGCGGCGGGCGGCGGGGTCGGCGCGGAAGCGATCGTACTGTTCGAGGAGGCCGGCGTCGTCGGCGTAGAAGGCGCTCTCCTCGCCAAGGGCGAACGCGGCCGTGAGGTCGGCCTTGAAGTCGGTCAGCAGGAAGGCTCCGGCGGCGGGCGCGTCGAACACGCGCTGGTTGAGGCCGGTGGCCAGTTGCAGGTTGGAGACGTTGACGTTGACTCGCGAGGCGCGATAGATCGCCTGAAGGTCGCGCCCGTAAGGCACGCGGGGGTGCAGGCGCGCGCCGTCCACGAACTGCGCCCACCCGTCGTCGCCCCAGACCTCCAGGCCGCGCTCGGCCAGCCGCTGAACGCGCCGGCAGCGCAGGATGCTGGAAGCCACGCGCCTGAGCACCACCAGCAGCGCGCGGCGGTCGGCGGGAGAGCCTTCCGTCACGTTGACGCCGCGGCGGGCGAGGACGTCGCTCCAGATGGCGCCGATCTCCGTGTTGGGATGCGCGGCCTGGAGCGCAATCACTTCGTCAAACACCGGCCGCAGCGCCGGGAAGGCCGGCAGCACCTGCCGCTGGTAGTAGGGGAAAGAGAGGTCTACCGACGAGGTGCCCACGAAGGCGCCGTCGCGCGCGCCGGCCTCGTCCGGCGCCGGCCCGGCCGCCCCGGCCGCCAGGGCGGCGTCGGACGCGGCCAGCATCAGTCGCTCCCGGCGCCGCGCGCCGCGGGAGGCCAGCGCTGGGGCGAAGACCCAGTCGGTGACGAAGGTCGTGAGCGCCGGGTTGGCGAGCGCCCCGGCGAAGCGCGGGCCGTCGACGTGCCAGGGGGCGAGGGGTTCGTCGGGATCGTCGACGAACCAGAAGACGTGGGGCACGCGCCGCTCGGCCAGCGCCGACGCGACGGCGCCGCCGTCGTCGAGACCGATACCGTTGAAGTAGACGGCCAGTTGCGCCCAGCCGGAGGCGATGAGGTCCAGCGACTCGCCGGCGCGGACGTTGATGGCGCCGTCGGGGTCGTGATCGCCGACCACGCGCACGTCGTGGCCCAGCCGGGAGAAGGCCGCCGCGAGGTCCTCGTACAGCAGCGAATAGGCGCCGATGAGGATGCGCACGGCGGCGGGGGCGGCGCTTCACCAGTTGAGTTTGCGCGTCTTGCGGTTCTTGGCGAACCAGTCGTTCACGGCGTCGAGCGCGCCGTCGCCCTCGGGCCATTTGACGCCGTTTCCCGCCAGTTTCTCCAGCGTGTCGTAGGCGGCGTTGGCGCACACGTCCATGCGGCTCATGTTGCCGCTCTTGGTCGTGCGCTCCCCCACGCTCTCCTCGCGAAGCACGTCTTTGGACTCGTTGAACGACTGGTTGTCCTTCACAAACTTCTCCTGATAGGTCTTTCCACCGGAGGTGATGGTCTTCTGGTTGAGCACATCAAGAACCTTGGTGAAGGCGCGCTCATCGCCGATCTCCCCCAGGGCGATGATGGCCGCCTTGTTCACCTCGGGGTCGGCGTGATCCACCAGTTTGCAGAGCGCCTGGGTGAGCGCCTGGTTGGCCTTGTTCTTGCGCTTCGCCGCCGCCTTGCAGACGGCCTTCAACGCGGCCACGTTCTTCTCATTCGCCTTGTTGGTGACGATGGCCACCAGGTTGGCCTCGGCCTCGGTGGCGGCCTTGGCTTTCTCCTTGGCGTCGGCCACCGTGGCGTCGGCGAAGGCCAGCGCGTGCACCGCGACCTCCGAGGCCGCGGCGCTGCCGGTGAGCACCACGGCCAGCAGGTCTTTGGGGGCGCCGCGTTCCGCGATGGCCCGCGCGGCGTCAGCCGCGGCCTTGTCGTCCTTGGCGAAGTCGGCGTTCCCCAGGCACGTGAGCAACACCGCCGCCGCGCCCTTGTCGGCCACGCCGGCGGCGGCCTTGGCCACCGCCTTCACCACCACGGCGTTCTTGCTCTTCGCATGCGGCTCCAGCGCCTTGAGGATGTCGCGGTGCGGGGCCTTGCCGAGAACCTCGATGGCCGCCGCCAGTTTCTCCGGCTCCTTGGCCTTGGCGGCTTCCTTGAAGGTCTCGATCGCCGCCTTGGCCTGGTCGTCGGTCGGTTGCTCGCCGGCACGCGCCGCGCGCTCGCCAGCCACGGCGACCAACGCGAGCGCCACCACGGGAATGAACAGCACGCGATGTTTCATGTGAGACTTCTCCTCCCGGCGCGCCGCGCCGCGACCACGCGCACCGGACCACGTTCACTGATTGTACGCGCGCCGGCCAAGGAAATCCACGCCTCAACGATCCCGCCACCCCGCCTGTCATCCAAGAACGAAGCGCGATCCCTCGTCTTCCAGCATCTGGAAGGGGCTGATGGAAACACCTCCCACCCCGATGCACGCATCGGGGATTTTGACATGGCTCTTCGCGCCGGGCGCGGAGACCTCATGGGTCACGACCTTCCAGCCTTTTCCCTTGGCGAGCGCCTGCGAGACGAGCCAGTAGTCGGCGGACTGCAAGAATTCATAGACTGCTTGAGGGGTGTATCGCAGTCGCGGCGAATTCGCCCATTTGCTTACCGTGGTCGCGGCAACGCTCACCGTGCTATCCGCGACAATGAAGAACGACGGAGGCAGCGCCCTCGCCCACGGGGCAAGTTCGTCGTTTCCGGCGGTCAACTCGTCACGAACTTTCTCGATGCTGAACACTTTTCCCGCCTCGTGGGCCTTTCCGATCCACTCCCAGAACGCCGGGCAGAAGTTGAAGCGATAGTGGTCACGCTTCGCGCGAATGAACACGTCCGCGTCGAGCAGGTAGGGCATCAGATCGCCACCCCCACCGTGCGAGCCAGATCATTGAAGGTCGCATCCGTGACGCCCAAAAGGCGAAACGCCTGCGTGTACGTCGTGCGCCCTTCCAGCGCGCTGACAACCACGGCTCGCGCGAACCGCCCGCCCAGCCGGCTGCGCTTGGTCAAATAAAAGTCGCCGCCTTTCCCGGTCGATTTCGGCGGCGCCGCGTCAAACTCGGCACGCTCGGCGCTCCACAGCGCCTCGAATGTCGAGTTGGAAATGAGGCGCGCGTCGCGGGCACGAAGGAGCGCGACAAGCGAGGACACGTTGAAACGTCGCGCCATTTCCCGGACTCCCGCACGTGGGTCGCTCTGTGTGCTCCAGGCGTCGCGGAACCGGTCAAGGGGCGCGAGAACCTCCGCCGCCACCGCGTTGCAGAATCGCTCCTCCTTCTGGTCGGATTCCATGTCGACATCGGAAACGCCGCTGCGCCCGAGCCAGACGTGGCCGAGTTCGTGCGCCAGCGTGAAGGTCTTCCGGGCGGGCCAGTCGGCCACGTTGACGAACACGAGAGGCGCGTATTCGTCGGAGAGGGCGAAACCGAGAAACTCCGAGGCGCGGAGTTTCCGGTGGGTGTTGTTGCCCACGACGCCGCTTCGCATGACGAGCACGCCGGCGTTCTCGATCTTCTTGGCCAGCGCGCGGAACGCGTCGTCGTGGCTGGCCCCAAGGCGGGGATCATCGTCGAAACCAGTCTTCTTCCTGATGCGCTTCGCCACCGTCGCCGGCGGCTCAGTGAGTCGCGCGCTTCCGACGAACGGAAGCGGCGTTTCCCCTGCGGCCACCAGGTGTTCGCGGTACCAGTTCTGCCGCTGCTGACAGGTGTAAATGGTGTCCAGCAGGTCCGGACTTGGCCGGGCAGCCGGTTGGCCGGCGACGCGGCGAAAGTCGGCGATGGGCAGCCGCTCGTCGGGCGGCGCGGGGAGAAAGAGGCACCCGATCGGCGTGTGGGTCTTGTCGGCGACGCGCTCCAGGTGCTGAAGCGCCAGTTTCCCCGTGCGCTCCCACTCCACGATGCGCTCTTCCCCAAGGCCAATCTTCCTGGCCAGGTCCGCGGTCTCCAGCGACGCGCGCTCGCGTGCCCAGCGCAGAAGGGCGGGGTTCACGGACACCACAACCATAGTGGCGGACGGCTTCGCGGGCATTCGCCCTCGTCTCTTCTGGAACCGCGCCGGATCGGGTCTCCTTCCCCGATTCTACCCGCCGCTCCGACGGAAATCAGCCCGTCGCGGCGAGGCGGATTCCGCGCGTACTGGTGTTCACGCTTTCTGGTTCGTAGAATGAGGAGGAGAAACGTGAACGTCAAGGACGCAGCCATGGACCCGATGATGCAAGCCATCCGAAGGGCGAAATCAGCGACCCCGTTTACGCCCTTCACCATCGAACTGAGCAGCGGCACGACGCTGGCCGTCACGCACCCCGAGACCATCGCGCTTGGCGAGGGCGGCTTCGCGGTCATTTATCGATCCGGCGGCGTCGAAGTCTTTCCGTCCCATGCCATCGCCCACGTGCGCCTCAGTGTGAAGAGGCGGAAAAAGGGCGCGGTCAGTCAGAAGAAGCCGTAGCGACCGGCGGCGTGCGTCGCGCCGACCGCCCGCGCCGCCGACCGCCTACCGGTCGGCCACCACCAGCATCTGCGCCGCGAACGGCCGCCACGGCAGCAAAAGGTAAAGGCGCGCGAGCAGCAGGCGCAGGCGCCACCGGCGGCCGCCACCGGGGGAAGAGCCGCGCCCGGCGCCGCCGACCTGGAAGGGCAGCCACCGGGGGAAAACGCGCCCCACGGTGAACCCGGCCGCCCGCAGGGCGTCGGGGAGCGAGACATGCGACCAGATGCTGCGGTGGGTGTAGTCGTCGAAGTAGGCCGCGGCGCAATACCGGAAGTTGGGCTGCAAGAGGATCAGCCGGCCGCCCGGCGCGAGCACGCGGCGGCAGGAGGCGAAGAAACGCCCGGCCTCATCCCACGTGAGGTGTTCCACGAAGTTGCTGGCGAAGATCACGTCGTGGCTGGCGTCGGCGAACGGCGCGAGCGAGACGGCGTCGCCGGCTTCGAAGCGCACGGCGGGGTCGAGGCGCGCGCGCGCCTCGGCGCCGTGGTCGATGGCGCTCTTCGCCGCGCCGCGGACGGCGTTGATGAAGTAGCCGTGGCCGCACCCGGCGTCCAGCACCCTCTGCCCCTCGCCCACCAGGCGTTGCAGCGCGTGGGTCACCAGAACCCGCCAGAGCGCGGCCTTGCCCTCATCGTAGGGGAGGCGGACGCGGTGGTAGTCGCCGGCATCGGGCATGGGGTGAGCGGCGGCGATCACTGGTCAAGACCCAGCCGCGGGGCGAGAGAACGCCGCAGCCAGGTTTCAAAGTCCTGGTGGCGGAAGTAGACGTAGCGATCCGCGAGCGTGGCGCGGTAGGCCGGATCGCTCTCCCACGTTCGCATCATGGACAGGGGCAACAGCGCCGGGCCGACGACGATGGCGTCGGGGTCGTGTCGCCGCACGCCCGAAAGCAGCGCCGACAATCGCCGTCCCCCCCCCAGCCAGAAGAAGCGCACTTTGTCGGGCGGTTGGCGGGGCGCGATCACTCCGCCCTCCAGACAGAGCACCGACCGCGCGCCGGCGACGTCGAGCAGGCGCAGCGTTTCCCGCCCGCCTTCGGCGCCGTAGGCGTAGGTGATGGCGCCGTCGAAGGCGAGGTTCCGGCAGACGGTTCCCGCGCCCACGCCGACGACCACGGCCAGCGCCGCCGGCGCGGCCCAGCGCCACTTTCCGGATCGCAGGAGCAGAACCGCCACCAGCAGCGCCAGCGCCGCCGGAACAGCCAGCCCCTCTCCGGCGCGCGCGGCGATGTCGGAAAAGGAACCGCCCGCCTCGGCCATGCGCTTCGCCTCACGGTAGAGCACGAAGGCCGCGTCGGGCGCCAGCCATGAGGCGGCGGCCGCGCCCAGCAGCGAGAGCGCCACGGCCGCGCCCATGCCGCGCCGCGGCAGATCGGCCACCGGCGCCGCGAAGACGGCGGCGGCCATCGCCGCGCCCAGCGGAACCACCGGCGTGTGGTACTTCGCGGCGCCGAACACCGCCTGCCCGATCACCAGGTAGCCGCCGCCGACGCCCAACGTCACCCACGCCAGGAAGCGCGCGCCGGCGCTCCCGGCTGGGGCGCCGCGCCCGCGGAGGAGCAATACCACCGCCGCCGCCGCGGCGAGCGTCGCGGCGGGCAGGCCGAAGTGAGCCGCGGCCGTGGCGGCCTGGACCAGGCGGCGCTCGCCGCCGGTGCTCGCGCCGTGGAAGGTGAGCGCCACGCCGAGCCGCCGGAAGACCTCGCCGGGGGGCAGGCCGAGCAGAGCGTTCACCGCGTACCAGGAGAGCAGGAACAGCAGCGCGCCAGCCGTCGCGCCCGCCAGCACCCGCGCGGCTCCCCGGCGCAGGGTGGGGCTGAGCGCGGTGAGCGCGGCCGCGGGGAAGACCACCAGAGGCGTGGTGAGTTTGCACCAGAGCGCCACGGCGAACGCCACGGCCAGCGCGAGCGGAACCCGCGCGGGGGCCGCGGCCGGCGCCATCCCCGGCCCCGGCCCCAGTCCCGCTGGAGGTCCAGGCGCGACAGCGTCGAAGCAGCGGGCGGCGGCGACGCAGACCGCGAGCATGGCGGTGGTGAGCACGGTGCCGTCGATGTCGGTGAGCATGGCCTGCGCCAGCAAGAGGGGCGAGGCGCAGCAGACGGCCAGCGCGGCCAGCATGGCGAGGCGCTGGCGACTCTGTTCCGGGCAGAGAGCGTGGACGAGACGCCGGACGAGCCAGAGGTCGAGAATGAAGCAAATGACCCCCGGGACGCGCAGCCAGAGAAGCGCGCCGCCGGAGAGCCGGGCCGCGAGGGTGATGAGCCAGGCGTAGAGGTAGGGGTGCCACTGATCGGTGAAGAGGCTGAGGGGAGTGGGCGCCACGCCGGCGTCATTCCAGGCGAGCAGCACGAAGGCGGAGGCGTCGCCCAGGGCGGGGTCGGCGGCCGCGCGCCAGAGGCCGAGGGCGGCGAACGCGAAAAGCGGCGGCAGCGTCAGCCCCCACCAGGGCGAGAGCGCCCAGGCGCCGGCCGTCTCCTTCGGCTCGTCCAGGCGGCGCAGCCGGCCGGAGAGGCGGTGGGAGACAATCATCTTGATCATCACGCAGCCGAGCAGAAAGGCTTTGAGGAAACTGCCGGTGACCTGCGACCGGCCGGCCCGTTCCTGGTAGTTGATCGGAATCTGCACGTACGACATGCCCAGGCGCGTGGCCAGCAGCATCATCTCCGGACCGAAGTGGCTGCCGCCCACGGTGAAGTGGGGGCGCATGCTCTCGTAGGCGCTCCGGCGGAGCAGCCGGAAGGTGCAGCCGACGTCGGAGAGGTGGTTGGCGTTGAAGGCGAACTCCAGGAGTTTGGCGACGGCGAAGTTGCCCCAGCGCAGGAAGGGTCCCATGTTGGCGCCGGTCCAGATGTACTCGCGGACGGTGCGGCTGCCGAAGACCACGTCGTGCTCGTCGGTGTAGGCGAGGAGTTTGAAGAGGTCGCGCGCGACGAACGTGTCGTCAGGCTCGCAGAGCACCAGGAATTCGCCCCGCGCCTCGGCCAGCCCGCGCCGGATGGCGAAGCCGTAGCCCTGGCGAGGCTCGAAGACCTCGCGGGCGCCGGTGCGGGCGACCTCTTGTGACGTGCCCGACTCGGCGTTGTTGTTGACGACGATCACCTCGTCAACCACGCCGAGCGACGCGAACGCTTCCACGCAGCGGCGGATCGACGCCTTCTCGCGATACGTGGGCAGCACGATGCTGACGCTCTGGCCGTTCCACATGGGAGCGATCAGCCGCCCTCGATATCAGACGCCATTGGGCGCGGTCTTCTTCTCATCCTGCCAGCGGCGCACGTCCTCGATGGCGGAGTTCAGGAAGTTGATGCCCGTCCACTTCTTGATGCGCTCGATGAGCGCCATCGGCTCGAAGGGCTTCACCAGCAGCCCGGTGACGCCGGCGGCCTTGGCGGTTTCGGCCAGTTCGCGCGTGATCTTCGAGCAGAGCAGGAAGAACCACGCGCCGCGCAGAGTCTCCTCCGCCCGGAAACGGGTCAGCAACTCGAGCGGCTGCGGCTCGTTGTCGGCCACGCTCTCGATGACCAGCACGGGGCGGTCGACCAGGGAGCGGGCCAGCGCGGTGTTGCGCCCCTGCACCCAGGTCATGCGGATGTCCAGGGTGTTGAACGCCTCCGCGAGCAGCCGCGCCTCGTTCGCGTCCTTCGAAACCAGGAAGACCAGCACCTTCGCCATGACTTCCCCCCCCACATTGAACCGGCCGCGGGCCGCCCTCGCCGCTTCCCCCCGCGCCGGACTCTCACCCCCGCTGCCCGCCGCGGATATCCCGATGGGCCATGTGCCCGGCCCGCCCCGTCAGCCCCGGCATTTCACCATGAGGCTGCGCTTCGACTCCAGAACCACGGTGCCGTCGTGCTTGACGGCGTTGGTCTGCATGGTCACCACGCCCCGCCCCGGCTTGGAAGTTTTCTTCACATCGATCACCTCTTCCACCTGATGGATGGTGTCGCCGATGAAGACCGGATTGGTGAATTTGAGGCTCTCAATGCCCAGGAAGGCGATCACGGTGTCGGTGAAGAGGCCGAGACGGGTGCCGAGGCCGGTGGAAATGGCCAGGGTGAGCAGGCCGTGCGCGATGCGCTGCTTGAACGGCCCCTGCTCGGCGTAGTGCCGGTCGACGTGGATCAGGTTGTAGTCGCCCGTGAGGCCGGCGAAGGCGTAGATGTCGGCCTCCGTCACCGTCCGCGTGGGGGAGACGAACTTGTCGCCGACCTTCAGGTCTTCGAAGTAGAGGCTCATCATTCCCTCCTGCTTCCCCGGCAGTCCACCAACCGAAGGAAACAAGCGGAATGATATCAACCCGCCGCGCCGACACAAGCGGGAAGCGCCGGCCCCGAAGCCCGCGCGACCGCGACTTCGGGGCCGGCCTTGTTGAAACGGCGGCGGCTGGGCGACCGCGCGCCCGACGTCACTGGGCCATGAAGCGGATGCGCAGGTCCTGGATCGCGGGCTTCGCGCCCGGCGCGTTGGACGTCATCCTGGCCCGCAGCCCGATGGCCTGCAGCGAGGAGCCGTCGTCCTCCGGACCGGGGCCGTTCGGAATGTCGTTCAACGTGCTCAGATCGATCACCAGCGCCCCGGGGAAGGCCGCGTCGGGCTGCGGCGTCAATCCGGACGAGTTCCCCGGAAGGTACGGACTGGCCGCCCCGTCGGGAACCAGGAACCCACGCGCATCGAGCACCTGGTAGATGATGCCCGTGCCCGGCGGCGTCGTCTGCTGGATCACGATCCGGTCCCACTTCTGGAATCCGGCGACCAGCGGGAACCGGAACACCTCGAAGAACCCGGTGGTGGAGACCGCCGGAGTATCGAGCCGGACGAGAGCCAAGTCCTTCGTGACCACCACGATGTCCGTGCCGGCGTTCGGGTTGATGCTCATGCCGCGCACAGCCACGCCCTCCTGCGTGCCCGGCATCTCCGCCCAGGTGAGGCCGCCATCCGTGCTGCGAATCACGCCGAACTCGTCGCCGACCACCACCTCGGCCGGGCTGGTGC
>JACQVU010000537.1 GCA_016209585.1 Planctomycetota bacterium | reverse complement strand
TCCCCGGTAACACCGGCAGACAAAGAAGCGCGGCGAGACACGGCTCACGAGGGCTTACTTTCGTCCCTCGGCGCTTCGAATGTCGGGAACGACTGGATTACCCCCTTCATCGCCGGCGCGGCGGGGCTGTTGACCGGCTTCCTCTTGCGCGGTTGGCTGCGGAGGTAGCCAATGGCGGCAACGACCCGTTCGAGGAGGCCACGACACCGGGAACTCATTGGTACCGTGTCTCAAACTTCTTCGAGTGGAAAACGCATGTGCGGTTCGAGAACAAGAACGACGCGATCATTGACCGTGGGACGTTCCAGGGGAACAACAACCAGGGGTTTTGACACGTTCGGTGAGATTGAGCCATGCGAATGATTCCTCGCCTTCTGGCGGCAATGTTCCTCCTCTTTCCCGCCTGCGTAGCGATCGGGCAGGATCAGTCACCCCCCGGGGGTGAACGCCAACAGGCAAGGCAACGGCCCGACGATCCCGACGAGAAGCGCACGGCAGATTTCGCGAAGCGGTTCCTGGATCGCGGGCTCCGGCGAATTACGGATGCCCGACACCGCGCCCAGGTGGAACAACTCTGCAAGGACATGGTGAACGAGTGGAGCCGTACCGGTGGATCGTTGGAGACTTTGTACAAGTATCACAACCGTTTGCTCAATGAAGACAACCCTGACCTCTTCGCGTGGGCCTTGCTCGCCCCGTGCGGGTTCAATGTCCTGTCAGTCTGGAAAGAGTCCCATCGCGAAAACCCAGTGTTCCTTCAGAGCCTGGCATTTGCCGCCCTCGTGGATGCGCCCGACGTCTGGACGGACCGCCCCGGAGGCCCACAGTATCAACAAGGAAGGAAGGTCAATCGCCTCGTGGAGGCTTTTCGAGAGCGCCTGGAGATTGGGTGGGAGGAGGCTCTCGATTCGGAAAAAGGCACGCGGGAAGGGGTCATGGACGAATTCGCCGACGCGATCGACATCCGCCTCTCGCGCATTCCCGCGGATTCTCCCGAGCGGCCTTATCTTCAGCAGTTGCGCGGAGACATCTTCCGCTTTCCCAAACTGCCTCCTCTTCCGGGAGAGGAAGCCGCGGAATCCGCCCCGCCGCCTGCTCTCCCCACCACGCTCGTGGAGAGGCCGACCGCGGCCGCAGGCATGATGCCATCCCCCGATCTGGTTCCGGCGCCCGACGCGAGCAAGCAGGGTCACCCCCCAAGTTCCGCGCCCCTCGCGGCGCCGCCAACCCCATCGCCGCCCGCCGAGCGCGCGATCGACCGCGGCGACGGTGACAATCCTCCACCGGCCCTACCCTCGCCCGCCACCCGTCCGGCGTCGAACAAACAGCCGCCCAGTGGCGGGCAGGCCACAGGCCGGGACCCCGATAGCGCCACCCCCGGGCGCATCGGGTGGCTGTTGGCTGTCGGCGCGGGGGCGTTGCTCGCGCTCACGGCGGCGGTCATCGCCGTGGGCGCGCGTCTTCACCGGAAGGCATGAGGGCCGGATTCATTCGCTCCCGGCATCCCGATCCAGATAACGGCCGGCAACGGCGACGTGAACGGCCCAGGGGAGGCGGCTGAGGCCGACATCGGCCTGGCCGGGGGCAAGGGGATCGGCATCATCTTCCGCAAGGGGATGGAGGTGGCGCGGGCGCCGGAGGCGGGGATGGTTGACGCGCTCTGCGAGGAGATCCGGCGGTTCAAATGGGGCTGATTTTCCCGGATTTGTGAAAGTTCCGTCGGCGGCGTGCCGAAGAAGGATCGACAGCGTGAAGTAGTGGTTGAACTATGCTTCAGCGGACCCCGGAGGGGTCCGGTGTAAGAAAGTTCACCGCGAACGCCTCTTGCCCCAGCCTGGGGCGGAGAGTTTCACTGGTATTCCTGAGGAGAGGGGTCTCCAGGGAGGCGTCATGGGTCTGTCCGTCACCAACACGGGCGCGCTGAGCATTCTTCGCAACGTCAGCCGGTCGCGGCAGGCGCTGGGGGTCGGGTTCGAGCAGCAGTCCACCGGGCTGCGGATCAGGCGGCCGTCTGACAGTCCGTCGGGGTTCGTCATCGGTGAACTGCTGCGGGCGCAGATCGGCAGCGTGGGGGAGGCCATTTCGGGCACGACCCGCACGCAGGCCACGCTCACGGTGGCCGAGGGCGGATTGAACGAGGTTTCCAACCAACTGGTCAACCTCCGGTCTCTGGCCGTGCAGGCGCGGAACAGCAACGACCCGAACGCGCAGAACGCGCTGCAGGCCGCGGCCGACGCCACGCTGGGCGCGGTTGACCGGGTGGCTGGCTCCACCCGCTTCGGGAACCGTGCGCTGTTGAACGGGCAGGCGGGCATTCAAACCGGGGCGCAGTCGGCGGGGGTGAGTGGGGCGAATTTCACGGAGTTCAACGCCACGTCGGCGCAGACGCTGAACCTCCAGGTCAACGCGCTGGCCACGAACGCCACGCTCGGCCAGACCTTCAATACCCAGGCCCAGGCCAGCACGGTGCGGGTCACCGGCGCGAACGGGGCGCAGCAGATCGACATCGCGGCTGGGGCCACGGGGCAGGAGATCGCCAACCAGATCAACGCCTACACGGAGGACACCGGCGTCAGCGCCACCGTGAACGGGGTGACCGGAGAGGTCACGCTGGGCAGCAGCGCCACGGGATCGGCGCAGTCGGCGCGGCTCGACCTGCTTTCCGGCAACTTCCAACTCACCGGCGGGAACGGGGGGCAGACGACCTTCTCAGCCACCGGCACGGACGTGCAGGCGACGCTCAACGGCGTGCAACTCGCGGCCAGCAACAACACGGCCACGGTGGACAACGGGGTGACGCGGGGCACGGTGACGTTCAGCGCCACCGGGGCGCAGTCGGTGGTGGTGAACGGCGGGGGCCAGAACGCGCAGATCGGCGCCAACGCGCGCGACACGGTGAACTTCGGCATCAACTCCGTCTCCACCGCGTCGCTGGGGTTGTCGGGGCTGGACCTCTCGTCGAACGACGCGCTGACGAAGATCGACACGGCGATCAACCAGGTCAGTTCCGAGCGCGCGCGGCTGGGGGCGCTGTCGTCGCAGACCTTCGAGCCGGCGCTCTCGAACCTCAACACACAGTTCAACGAACTGACGGCCTCGCGCTCCAATATCGTCGACCTCGACTTCGCGTCCAGCGTCATCAGCCAGCAGCGGAACTCGGTGCTCTTCCAGTCGGGCATGTCGGTGCTGGCCCAGCAGAACCGGCTGGCCGCCGGCGGCCTGATGCGGCTGCTGGGGGCGTGACAGCCTCCGGTCTGACGTTGCGTTTGAGCCTTCCGCGCCTGTGCGAACGCTTTCCCCGCCTGCGCCTGACGCTGGCGCGCGCGGCGCTTGGGACATTCCCCACGCCGGTGCATCCGCTGCCGGCCTTGTCGCGGGAAGCGGGGATCGACCTCTGGGTGAAGCGCGACGATCTCACGTCGCCGCGCCACGGCGGCAACAAGGTCCGCAAACTGGAACTGCTGTTCGGCGACCTGCTGGCGCGGGGGGCCGAGCGGTTCCTGGTGTACGGCCCGGTGGGGTCGAACTACGTGCTTTCCGCGCTGCTGCACGGGCGCGCGCTGGGGTTGTGCGGTCACGCGGCGCTTTTCGCCCGGCCGCTCACCGCGCACGGGCGGGAAAACCTGGCGCTCACCCGCGCGGTGGCGGCGACGGTGGCGGATTGTTCCGGCGTGCTCACGCTCCCGTGGGCGGTGGCGCGACAGCGGCGCATCGTCGCGCGGGCCACGGGCGCGCCCCCCTACCTGATGCCGTTCGGTGGGACAAGCGCGCTTTCAACCATCGGCTACGTGGAGGCCGGCCTGGAACTGGCGGCGCAGAGCCGCGCCGGCCTCTGCCCGGAGTTCGAACGGGTGATCGTGCCTCTCGGCACCGCCGGAACGGCCGCCGGCCTCGCGGTGGGGCTGGGGCTGGCCGGCGCGCGGACGAGCGTGCTGGCGGTGCGGGTGAACGATCGCATCCTGGCCAACGGCCTCACCGTGCGCCTTCTCGCTCACCGCGTGATCTCGCTGCTGGCGCGGCTGGCCGGCGACGACCGCCTCGCCCGCGCGCGACCGGCGCCGGTGGAGGTTGAACACGGTTTCTTCGGGAGAGGCTACGCGATTCCCTCACCGGAAGGCGAGGCCGCCATCGCCCGCGTGGCCGCGCGGGAGGGGTTGGCGCTCGACTCCACTTACACCGGCAAGACCGCCGCCGCCATTCTGGCCGCGCGGAGCCTTCGCGGTCCGCGCGCGGAAGGCGCGTGGTGCTGGTGGTTCACGCTCCCAAGGCGGGGAACAGACGTTCCCCGGACCCCTGCCGGCCTCCAGCCTCCCGGATGGCCCGACGACCGATCGAAGACCGAACCACTCGCCGCGGCTACTTCACCTTCTCCAGGTTGGGGACGATCTTGAGCCGCGTCTTCGACAACAGCGGCAGCGTGGCCTTCCACGGGAGATAGCCAGGCGCCGTGACCTCGATTGGTAAATCCATGGCCGCGCCGACGACGTCGAACTTCCCGTCCTTCCCGGGGACAACGTTGCCGTCCACCTTGAGCGTGCCCGCGGGGTTCCCGGTGTCGACGACCAAGCGCCCCTCCCCGTCCTTGCACTGCGGTTCCGCCGTGCAGACGAAGATCGGCTCCGGCTCCTTGGGCGGCGTGGCCGCGGTCGCGGCCGCGACCGCCGCGCCGCCCTTCGCGCCCCAGGGGCTGGCGGGGGCGGCCGCCTTGGCGTCATCCTTCTTGGTCGCGGCTTTCGCCCCGTTCCCGTCACTCTTGGCGGTGGAGCCGGAGGAGTCATCCGCGGCGTCCGCCGCCCCGCTGCGATCTTCTTCGAACATCCCGCATCCCGGCGCGAAGCCGACCGCGGCCACCAGCAGCAGCGTGAGACACACAAACCGTTTCATGGGAACTGCCTTCTCTCGAGTTGAGTATCCAACCATCCGTGCCCTGGGGGGGTCCCACCACTCCAGTCGAGAAACGAGCGAGAGTGTACTCCCTCTTTCCCCCGCCGTGCAATACTGGCGGACAAATACTGATTCCCGATGCCGCTTCCCCCGCTCATTCGTCTCGATGGAATCGCGCCCGCGGC
The DNA here is from genome assembly GCA_016209585.1 of Planctomycetota bacterium. GTDB lineage: Bacteria > Planctomycetota > UBA8742 > JACQVU01 > JACQVU01 > JACQVU01. The sequence goes on along the minus strand of JACQVU010000537.1, from coordinate 1,457 downwards.
GGAGGCCTGCTTGGAGGCGCTCTGGCGCACCGCGGCCAAGCGGCGGCGCGGGGGTGAACCGTTTGACCTGGCTGGGGAGGTCGCCCGCGTTCTCTCCGGCGCGCCCTTTCCGCGCTGGCCGGCCTATGGCGACTGGATGCGTCGCTTCCAGGAACTCGCCTACACGCCGGCGACGTGGCGCGAGTGTCTTGGCGACCCGCCGCCCGCGGCGCTGCCGGTGTCCGACGCCGGCGTGGCGCGGCTCTACGCGCACACGCTGGGCGAAGAGTCGGCCAAGTTGCTGGACCTCGAGGCGCGCCGCGCCGGTCTCGCGGCGGCGGGGAAGTCTTTCATCATCGGCGGTGACTTCGACGACCTTTGCCCGACTTGCTCTCCCTGGCGCGGCCGCAAATTCGACCCCGCGAACACCCCCGGCGACTGCTTTCCTCCCTTCCATCCTGGTTGCCGCTGCCGGACCGGCGTCTGGACGCCGCGCCTCTGGTAGCCGACGACCGATGGCGGGTCGGCGAGGTGGGGTCGGCGCGGGACGGCGACCGGCATCCGGGAACCCGTGACTGGCCGGTGACACGGCTGGGGTCTCATGCTCTCATGGACAACGTGTGGTGGAGTCTCCCAAGCCCGTCGTCGCCCGCCGGCTCGCGCGGCCCGCGGCCGCCCCGGTGGCCGGCGTCGCGCGCGCGGTTCGCCGCGGGGCGCGGCGTGGTCGCCGCGGCCACGATGGCGGCGGCGCTCGTCTCCTGCATGTCCAGCCAGGAGCAGGACGATCTGGACCTTTTCAAGGCCAACGCGAAGTCCTATTACCACGGGCGCGAATACGACCGCGCCATTCACCAGGCGAACAAGGCGCTGGAGATCGACCCGGACGACGTCGCCACCCACAACCTGATCGCGTACAGCCTGTTCTACAAGGGGTTCCTGGACAAGGCCAACAACGAGGCGAACAACGCCGTCGAGCGGTTCACCCGGATTCTCGACACCCTGGACGGCGAGGATCACCGCGCCCTCCTGGGCCTCTCCATGACCTACTTTCAGCAGGCCCGGCAGTGCGACCTCTACCGCCGGTTCGTCGAAACCGTGGACCGCGCCGCCCGCGACATCGAACGCGCGGCGGTCGCCGCCGCCTCCGGCGCGGGCACGCCGGCCGGCCCGGCCCGCGACGCCGAAATCGCCTTCCGCGCCGACATGGCGGCGCGCTGGCCCCGCCTCGCCGCCGGGTTGCGGGAAATGGCCAACCACCACCAACTGGTCTTCTCCGACGACGTGCTCATCCCCGTTCCCCCGCCCGCGGCCGGCGATCTCCCGCGCTTGGCCGCTGGCGACCGGCTGGAGTTCCGCCGCTGGGCGGTGACGATGGATCGGTTGCCATACGCCCGCCTCACGGAGGAAACGCCCGACACGGTGACGCCCACCGGCGCCGTGGCCCACGCCCAGGCCGTGCGGGCCGCGTTCGACGCCGC
>JACQVU010000536.1 GCA_016209585.1 Planctomycetota bacterium | reverse complement strand
TTCAACCTTTCTTCAGCACCCAGCACCCCGGCTGGGGAGATGGGGAGATGGGGCGGGGGAAAGCTGCGCCAGTGAGGGCAGCGTGTCCCATTGGTTCTATTCGTCACATTCGTCCCATTGGTCACACGGCCGCCTCCACTCACCGACACCTGACCCCTGACCCCCAGCCATGATTCGCCTCACCGACGTGCGCAAGCGCCTGGGCGGCCGGGAGGTCCTTTCGGGCGTCAACCTGACGGTCGAGAAGGGCGAGACCATGGCCATCATCGGCTACTCCGGCACGGGGAAGTCGGTGACCATCAAGAACATCACCGGCCTCATGTCGCCCGACGGCGGAACCATTGAACTCTTCGGCCGCGACGTGACCCACTACTCGCCGCGGCAATACGCCGAGGTGCGCAAGCGCATCGGCCTGCTGTTCCAGTCCGGCGCACTCCTGGCCTGGATGACCGTCTTCGAAAACGTGGCGCTGCCGCTGCGCGAGCACACGAAGATGACGGAAGATCAGGTGCGCGCCCGAGTCATGGAGAAACTGGCGCTGGTCTCCCTCCAGGATGCCGGCCACAAGTACCCCGCCGAGATCTCCGGGGGGATGAAGAAGCGCGCCGGCCTGGCGCGGGCCATCGTGCTGGAGCCGGACATCGTGCTTTACGATGAGCCGACCTCCGGCCTCGACCCGGTGATGTCGAACGCCATCAACGAACTCGTCCTCGACATGCAGAAGGCGCTGGGCGTAACCCAGGTGGTGGTCACCCATGACATGAACAGCGCCTACATGATCGGCAATCACATCGCCATGCTCTACGGCGGCAAGATCGAGCAGGCCGGCACGCCCGACGACATCCGCCGGAGCACCAACCCCATCGTCCGGCAGTTCATCAACGGCGAGACGGCCGGGCCGCACGCGGTGCGGTGACGTCGCCCCACGGGTTCCCCCAATGATCACTCGCCACCTCATCCTCGGCCTGGTCTTCATCGGCGCGCTGGCGCTGGTGGGCTGGGTCACCATCTTCATCGGCAACCGCATTTTCGGGAAGTCGGGCTTCGAGAGCCGCGTGGTCTTCGACAACGTCGGCGGCCTGAAGGAAGGCGACAAGGTCCGCTTCCTGGGCATGGAGGTGGGCGTGGTCGATTCGCTCAACGTCGACCGCCGCCAGGGCCACGTGGAGGTGGTGTTCTACACGAAAGAAAAGTTCGACGAGCCTGACCGCTACCAGTACCGCGTGGTGCAAGGCTCGCTCTTCGGCAACAAGGTGGTCGAGATCAGCCCCATCGAGAGTTTCGGCCGCGAGCGCCAGGGGGTGGAGATCGCCGCGCCCGTCGCCGCGCCATCGCCCGCCGCCCCGGCGCCTGGTCTTTCCTCTTCCGGCAGGGCAGAAGGGATGGTCGAGACGGCGCTGTCCGTCGCCGGCCCGGCCGTGGCGGGGCTGCCGGGGGCGACGGCCACCACGCCCGCGCCAGCGCAGACCGCGCCAGGCCGCGCGCGGCTGGTGCTGGAATTCGCCGCCGGCTCCGGCCTTCGGGAAGAGTGCATGCTGCGCTACACCGGCATTCCCTTTGGGCGCGTGGCGGGGGTGGAGGCGGTGGCCGCGGGTACGGATCGGGTGACGTTTGAGATGTTCCAGGAGTTGCCGAACGTCAAGAGCCGCATCTATTTGCTGAAGCGGGAGGCGGACGGTTCAGCCTGGGTAGACCTGGTGGGCCGGTTGCCGGTGGAACGCGCGCCGCGGGTGGCGGACCACACCGTGGGCACGCGGGAGACGGAGATGGGGGAGGCCATCCACTCGCTGCGCACGGTGGCCGACGAAATCCGGATCACGTTCGCGCGCATCAACGATCCCGAGGCCGGGGTGGTCGGGCGGCTGGTGAGCGATCCGGGCCTGGGAAAGGCGGCGGGCGACCTCATCACCACGCTCTCCGATTCGGTGAAGAACAAAGACACCGTGCTGGGCAAGTTGCTGAACGACCCCGAGATGGGAACGAAGTTACAGAACATCATGTCGAACCTCGAGAAGGCCACCGGCGACCTCACGGCCGCGCTGGGGAAAGACAACCCGGAGGGGCTGGTGGGCCGCCTGTTGTACGACAAGACCATGGGCGAGAAACTTGACCGGATCATGACCAACCTCGACAAGACCATGGGCAACCTCACCTCCGACCAGAGCACGCTGGGGCTGCTCATGTCGAAGCGCGACATCTACGACGAATTGCAATCCATCCTGCGCAACGTGAACGCCACCGTGGAAGACGTGCGGGAGCAGACCCCGATCGTCACCTTCACCGGCATTCTCTTCCAGGCATTCCAGTGACCGAGAGAGAACGGGGGCGAGACATGGCTTTGAAAGAAGAGGCCCGGCGGCCATTCGAGGTTGAGGCCGACGGCGAACAGCTGCTCGCCGAGGTGGGCGCCCGTTTGCCGGCCGCGCTGGAAGAGGGCGAAATGCGCCTCGTGCTGCGGGTGGTTGACCCGGAGGTTCTGGCCGAACTGCGCCGGCGCGACGACGGGCCGGATCGCGAACGGTACGCCCTCTCCGCCCTCCGGCTGGGTGTCCTGGCGCTGCGCGCGGCCGGCGGGCAGATCGACGCCTGTGCCGTGCGGGAGGCGGGCGGCGCGGTGGTCGCCGAGTTGCAGGCGTCCCTGCGGGCGCACGCGCAGGAACTCGCGGGCGTGATCGTGCAGTACTTCCAACCCGAGACCGGGGCCTTTCCGCAACGCGTCGCGGCCCTCGTGAGGCCGGACGGCGAACTGGAGCGGCTGCTGCGCGCCCAGGTGGGCGGCGACGATTCGCCACTGGCGCGCACGCTGGTGGCGCACGTGGGCGAGCGGAGCGCGCTGTTCCGCATGCTTTCCCCCACCGAGGCCGGCGGCTTGAAGATGCAACTGGAGCAGGCCGTGAGGCTGGCGCTGGAAGAGCAGCGCGCGCGGCTGTTGAAGGAGTTCTCGCTCGACAACCCCGACTCCGCGCTGTCGCGACTGGTGCGCCAGGTGGAGGCCGCGAAACAGCAGATCACGGCCGAGTTCTCCTCCGACAACGATCGCTCGGCGCTCAACCGCATGGCGGGGATGCTGCGCGAAACGAGGGAGCAGATCGGCAAGTGCCTCACGCTGGACGACGACCACTCGCCGCTCGCGCTGCTTCAGCGGCAGATGTCGAAGATGCTGGGCGACCTGGCCGCGCGCCAGCAGGCCTTCCAGGAGAAGGTGACGGAGAAACTTTCCGCTCTCGACGCGCGCCGGACGGCGGAGGGGGTCAGCACTCAGCACGGCGTCAAGTTCGAGGAGGCGGTGGGGCGCCAGTTGGCGGAGCGCGCCACCGGGTCCGGCGACCTGTACGAACACGTCGGCGCCACGCCGGGGCTGATCAAGAACAACAGGACCGGCGACCACCAGGTCACGCTGGGCGCGGAGAGCGCCGCGCCGGGCGCGCTGATCGTCTGGGAGGCGAAGGAAGACAAGAGTTACACCTTGGCCAAGGCGCGCGCGGAGATCGACGAAGCCCGCCGCAACCGCGGGGCGCAGGTGGGGGTCTTCGTCTTCTCCAAAAGCGTCGCGCCCGGCGACCTGGTCGGCGGCTTTTCGCGCCACGGGCAGGACCTCTTCATCGCCTGGGACGCCGAGAACCCGGCCACCGATCTGCTCCTCGACGCCGCCTGGTCGGTGGCCCGCGCCCTGGTGGTCGCCCGGAAGCGCGAGGGCGCCGGAATGGGCGAGGCGCTGGTCAAGGTCGAACGGGCGGCCCGCGCCGTCGAGCGCCAGATCGGCCATCTTGACGACGTGCGCAAGAGCGCCGAGTCCATCAAGTCCGGCGCCGACAAGATCGCGGAGCGCGCCCGCCTGATGGCGGACGAACTCCGGCGGCAGGTGGATGCGCTCGACGCGCAGATCGACGCCCTCAAACTGGAACCGACCGAGAACACCTGACTCGCGGCCCACTCCCGGCCTTCGTCCCCGTGATTGGATTCGCTAGCCTTTCCCACTTTCGCCCCCGCCGCGTGCCGGTGGTCGCGGGCGTCGTCGCCCTGGCGTGGCTCGCCCCCTGGTCCGCGGCGTTCGCGGCGCCCTCGCCCGGCCTCGCCATCGTGGCCGAGTCCGCCCGGCGAACCGGTGGCGAAACGGAGGTGGCCTTTTCGCTCTTCTCGCTCGACGGTCGCGCCGCCGACCTGGTCGCGGAGTTCGCCCCGCTTCGCGGCGCGCTCATCGGCCCCCGCCACTGGCGCCCAGCCTCGCCGCCTCTGCCACCGGGCCTGGCCAGCGGCCCGAAGGGCGTGCGCCACGTGTGGCGCTGGCGGCACGAGCAAGACCTCGGCGACCAGTTCCGCGGCTGGGTGGCGCTTCGCCTGCGCGAGGCGGCGCAACCGGCGACCGCCCCCGCGCTGTTCCACGTTCGCTTCCCTTCGATGGAGGCGGAGCGGGCGAACCCCGCGCCGCGCCCGCCTCCCGCGGACTGGCCGGAGGTGAACCTCGCGCGGGGCCTGGCGGCGGAGGACGAGGCGCGGGGGACGGAAGCCGGGGTCCGGGGGTCGGGGTCCGATCCGGTTCCCGAGCCGGCTTCGAAACCGGATGGCGCCGCGCCGCCAGTGGCTGCGACCGACACCGTCTCGGAACTCGCGCCGACGGCCGCCACGCCAACGCCGGAAACGGCGCCGCCGGCCGCCGCGCCAGCGCCGGAACCGGCGCCGCCCGTGGTCGCCCCGCCCGCCGTCTCGCCGCCGCCCGTGGTCGCTCCGCCACCGCCGGCGACCGAACTCGCCCCGGAACCCGCGCCCGTGCCCGTGCCACCGCCCGCCGCGCCGCCGGCGGCTGCGACCGACGCCGTCTTGGAACCCGCGCCGCCGGCCGCCGCGCCAGAGCCGGAACCCGCGCCGACCGTCGCCCCGACCGTCGCGCCGCCAGCCGTGAGTCCGCCCGCGCCGGCGCCGCCCGTGGAACCGCCGATGGCGGTTCCGGTTCCCGTGCCCGTTCCCCCACCGGCGAACGAGGCCGGAGCGACTGCCGCCGCGACGCCGACGCCTGCGACCGAACGCACGCCGGAACCCGCACCCGCAGCAGCGCCGCCCGCCCCGCCAGTGCCGGAGCCCGCGCCGATCGTCGCCCCGCCCGCTGTCTTGCCGCCGCCTGCGGCCGCGCCCGCGCCGGAACCCGCGCCGCCCGTCGTTCCGCCCGCGCCGACGCCGCCGATCCCGACAATCCAGCCACTCCCGGAACCTGCGCCGACGCCAGAGACGCCTACGCCTGAGCCGCCCGCGCCCGCCGCGAAGCCTTCGGGGGCGAAGACACCGACCGAGTCCCATATTCGGGGCGACGCCCAGGCCACGCTCGCCTCTCTCTGGCGCGCTTCGCCGCCCGCCGCGGCGCCCGCGCCAGCCGCGCCCGTTCCCGCGCTTCCAGCCCGCGCCGCCCGACGGCTGGAGTTCCCCACCGCCATCACCGACGCGCGCTTCCGGGCACGAGACGTCTGCATCGTCGAGGGCTGCCAGCCCGAACAACTGCTGTCCGGAGACATCAACGGCGACGGGCGGGCCGACCTGCTGGTTCTGGATGGCCGCATCGAGCGCGCCGCGGATGGGCCGCGGAGCCGTCTGCACATTCTGCGCGGCGCGGGGGGCGGTGCCTTTCGCCGCGACCCGACCCCGGTGGCGCTGCGGCCGGGTCCGAGGCGCGCGGCGCTCGGCGATTTCACCGGCGACGGGTCGCCGGACCTCGCCGTGGCCGATTACGCGGGCTGCGCGCTCTCGCTCTACGTGGGTTCGAGCCGAGGCCGCTTCGTCCATCGCTTCACCGTCGGCCGGTTGAATTCCGACGGCCGGGCGGCCTCCGCCACCGCGAAAGCGGGGAAAGATGGCGGCGGCGCCCCACCTTGGGCCGTTTCGCCGCCGCCGCTTGTGCCGGCGGTGGGCGACGCGGACGGCGACGGGCGGCTCGACGTGGTGGCGTTGCGGCCGCGAGCCTCCGGCGTGGCGCTGGCCTTCTTCCTGGGCCGCGGCGCCGAGCCGTTCGCCGCGCCCGGATACGAAGCCTCCGCCGCCGACGCGGTGGAAGGCGGCTTCATCGCCGTGGACCTGGATGGCGACGGCGCGCTGGATTTCGTCGCCGGTTGGTCCGCGCCGCCTGAGAACGCCGGCCTGCGCGTGGTGCGCGGCGAAGGCGGCCAGCCGCCGGACACATCGGGGTTGAACGGTCCGCCGCTGCCGCTGGCGGCCAGCGAGACGCCGGCGCGCGGCAGCCGGCCGCTGTTACCGGCGACCGGCGATTTCAACCGCGACGGCGTGATCGACCTGGTCGCGGCGGGGAGCGCGGGCGGGTTGTTCTATTTCCGGGGCTTGCCGGGCGGGCGGTTCGAGCCGGGGCGGTTCACTGATTCGCGCGACGGGCAGGATCGGGTGGTGGCGGTGGTCACCGGCGACTTCAACCACGACGGCCTGCTCGACGCGGTGGTGGGCCACCCCGCGCGGGAGGCGGTGTCGGTCTTTCTCGGCGACGGGCGCGGCGGCTTCATCTGCCGACGCTCGATCGAGAACCGCGGGGGAAGGTTGGTGTCGCTCGCCAGCGCCGACCTGGACGGCGACGGGTTGACCGATCTGGCGTTGCTTCAAGACGGTCCCGGCGGCGACCATGCCGTGGTGGAGGTTCTGCTGCAGCGCGGTCCGCTGGGCGGGTGAGGTCGCCGAACATCGGAAAAAAACACTCCGCGCTGACCGACGAAGAGAGTGAGGCGGGCGATGAAGCCATCGGACTTTCGCAGCGACACGGTGACGCATCCCACGGAAGAGATGTACCGCGCCATGCGGGACGCGCCGCTGGGCGACGACATCCTGGGTGACGATCCCACGGTGCGGAAACTGGAGGCGCTGGCCGCCGAGCGGACGGGCAAGGAGGCGGCGCTGTTCGTGCCCTCCGGCTCCATGAGCAACACCATCGCCATCCGGGTGCAGACCACCCCCGGCGACGCCGTGCTGCTGGAGGAGTGGAACCACTCGCTGAACTTCGAGGCCGGCGCGCCCGCCGCGGTCTGCGGCGTGATCACGCGCACCTATCCCTCGAACCAGGGAGTGCCGGAAGTAGACGACGTGATTAGCCGCGTCTTCCCCGGTTCGCTGCACACCCCTGCCACGCGGCTGCTGGTGATCGAGAACACCCACAACCTCCACGGTGGGGCGGTGGTGCCGCCGGCGCGCGTGCGGGAATTGTACGAAGCCGCGAAGGAGCGTGGGCTGGCCGTGCACCTGGACGGGGCGCGGCTGTTCAACGCGGCCGTGGCGCTGGGGGTGGACGCGCGGGAGATCACCCGCCATGCCGACACCGTGAACTTCTGCCTCTCCAAGGGGCTGTCGTGCCCGGTCGGCTCGCTCTTCTGCGGACCGCGGCCGCTGGTGGACCATGGCCGCCGCTTCCGCAAAACGCTGGGGGGGGCCATGCGGCAGGCGGGGATCCTGGCCGCCTGCGGCATCGTGGCCCTGGAGACGATGATCGCGCGCCTGGCCGACGACCACCGCCACGCCCGCGCGCTGGCCGAGGGGCTGGCGCGCGTCCCGGGCGCCATCCTCGACCCCGCCGACGTGCGCACCAACATCGTCATGCTGCGGCTCGATGGCCCGCCGTCGCGGTACGGCCGGCTGCAGGAGGGCCTCAAACAGCGCGGCGTGCTGGGAAACGTGGTCGCGGGGCGCATGTTCCGTTTCGTCACCCATCGCCACGTCGGGCCGGCCGACGTGGAGCGCGCCCTCGGGGCCGTCGCCGAGGTGGTCCCGAAACTGTAGCCACCCGACGCCGTGAGGATCGACCTTCACACCCACGTCCTGCCGCCCTCCTGGCCCGACATGGCCCGGCGCTCCGGCTACGGCGGCTGGGTGCGGCTGGCGCGGGATCCCGCCCACCCGGCCTGCGGCCGGATGGTGATCGACGGCCGCGCGTTCCGCGAGGTGGGAGAGGAAACCTGGAACCCCGCGCGGCGCCTTGATGATTGCGATCGGTTCGGCGTGACGATGCAGGTGCTGTCCACGGTTCCGGTGATGTTCGCCTACTGGGCCAAGCCCGAGCACGCGCTGGACCTGGCGCGCATGCTCAACGACCATGTGGCCGGCGTCGTGCGCGAGAGTCCCGCGCGCTTCGCGGGCCTGGGCACGCTGCCGCTCCAGTCGCCCGACCTGGCCGCGCGCGAACTGGAGCGCTGCGTGCGCCAACTCGGCCTGCGCGGCGCGCAGATCGGCAGCCACGTGAACGGGAAAAATCTGGACGACCCCGCGCTCTTCCCGGTGTTTGAGACCGCCCAGGCGCTCGACGCCGCCATCTTCGTCCACCCCTGGGATATGCTGGCCAAGGAACGAATGGAGCGTTACTGGCTTCCCTGGCTGGTCGGCATGCCCTGCGAGACCGCGTTGGCCATCTGCTCGGTCGTCTTCGGCGGAGTGCTGGAGCGCCTCCCCCGCCTGCGCCTCGGTTTCGCCCACGGCGGCGGGGCCTTCCCCGCTCTCTTCGGCCGCGTCCAGCGCGGGTTCGAGGCGCGGCCCGACCTCTGCGCCGTCGCCAACCCCCATCCGCCGCGCCGGTATCTTGACCGCTTGTTCATGGACTCGCTCGTGCACCACCCGGCCGCGCTCCGGCTGCTGCTCGACCTGGTCGGGGCGGAGCGCGTCGCCCTGGGGTCGGATTACCCCTTTCCGCTGGGCGAAGCGCGGCCGGGGGAGATGATCGACGCCATGCCCGACCTCTCCGTCGCCCAGCGGGAGCGTATGCTGTGCGGCACGGCGCGGGAGTTCCTTAATCTCGCGGCCGCCGTCCCGGCGCGCGAGGAGCCGGGCCGCGCCACTTCCGGTCAACCCTGATCCCCGCCCCGCGCATGTCGATGGAGCCGCACGATCCCCCCGCGTTCACCGCCGGCGACGCCCTGGTTGAGGCGCGCGGCCATGAGGAGGCGCGCTTCAAGAAACAGGCCTGGAGCGGCGCTTTCCGGGAGTTCCTGGAACAGAAACTCTACGTCGATCCCGCCCGGTACACCCGCACCGCCTACCAGTTGGTGGTCGATATGTTGGACCACTACGGCACGGAGGGATTCGAAGACGCGGGCGAGACGTTGACCCGCCGGCGGCTTTTCGACGACCCCTTCAACGACGGCCACAACCGCATTTTCGGGCTGGATCGCACCATCGGCCGCCTCGTGAAGTACCTGCGCGCCGCGGCCCGGGAGGAGGGGAAAGAGCGCATCTTCGTGCTCCACGGGCCGGTGGGCACCGCCAAGACGTCGCTGCTCGACCTCCTGGCCCGCGGGCTGGAAGAGTACACCGGGCTGCCGGAAGGCGACGTGTTGACGTTCCGCTGGGTCTTTCCGAAGAACTTCGATCAGATCGGGGCGACCATGGGGTTCGTGCCCCAGGCGCGGGAGTTCAGCGACCAGGACATCGCCGTCTCCCTCCCCTGCCAGATGCGCGACAACCCGCTGCTGCTCATCCCGCGCGAGCCTCGGCGGCGGCTGCTGACCGATCTCTTCGCCCGGCGCTACGGCCGGGGTGAGAACCACCGCATCGTGCCGCGGAAGGTGCTGGACGGCGACCTCTGCTACAACTGCCGGCAGATCTACGACGCCTTGCACGCGCGCTTCCAGGGCGACTTCGAGCAAATCGTCCGCTTCACGCGGGTGGAACGTTTCGTGATGTCGTCCACGCTGGGGGTCGGCGTCGCCAAGGTGCTGCCCGAAGGCAACATCGAGGCCGGGGTGGCGCCCATCACCATCGACGAGAACTACCGGTTCATCATGAACCTTATCTCGTCGCTGAACCTGGTGCGCTTCGCCGGGCCGTACGCCCGCGCCAACCGCGGCATCATCCATTACAGCGATATCTACAAGAAACAGGTCGTCTATCTGCAGCACCTGCTCTCGGCCGTGGAGGAGCACAAGATCTCCTGGGGCGACATCACCAGCGACATCGACGTGCTCATCGTGGGCACCACCAACGCCCCCGAGTACGAGGCCATGCGCAAGAACCCCACGTCCAAGGCGCTGCGCTCGCGCTCCCGCAAGATCGACGTCCCCTATCTTCTCAACTACCGCGACGAGATGAAAATCTACGACCGCGGCCTGGCCGAGGCCCGCCGCCGCATCACCGTGACCCCCCACTGCACCGAACTGGCCGCCCTCTTCGCCGTCCTCACGCGGTTGGAAAAAACCATGCTCCACCGCGACTCCGACCTCGACCACGACACCCGCGCCGCCGTCGAGACCATCGCGGCCCTCGACAAAACCCTCCTCTACGGCGGCGAGTGGCCCGAAGAGATGGACCTCGACACCCGCGCCCATCTCACCAAAGAGGTCCTCCGCCGCCTGCGCAACGAGTTCCCCACGGAAGGCATGGACGGCGTGCCCACCCGCATCCTCCAGAACCTCTTCGCCGACCTCTGCGAGGCCGAAGACGGCCGCGCCGTGCACCCCTTCGAACTCTTCGACGGCTTCGAGCGCGTCATCTCCCAGGGGCCGGTCAACTACGACTTCCTGGCCCACGAGGAAGACGAGGGCTACCACGACTTCGAGGGCTTCGCCCGCCTCCTCCGCAAGCGGTACGATCAGACCCTGGCCCGGGAGGTGCGCGACTCGGTGGTCGAGGTCGACCCCGCCGAACTGGAGCGCCGCATCAAAGAGTACCTGGCCCACGTGAGCGCCCACAACCGCCAGGAAAAGGTGACCGACCCGGTCACCGGCGCGCGCGTGGACCCCGACGAGCAGAAGATGCGCGCCGTCGAGGAGCGCCTCGCCGTTCCCGACGACAAGCGCAAACAGTGGCGCTTCGACCTGATCGGCCGCGCCTCGCAGCACCTCCGCGCCGGGCAGCCCATCGACCTCCGGGCGGTCTATAAAGACCTGTTCGACGCCCTGTTCCACGGCATCTACGAAGACAAGAAAAAAGCGATCAACTGGAGCGGCATCCGCGGCGCGCTGGAGAAGTGCGAAACCGCCGACGCCCTCGAAAAAGAGCCTGGCCCCGTCGCCCGCCAGTCGCTCCGCCTGGCTAAAAACCTCGTCGCGCGCCACGGCTACGACTACGGCAGCGCCCGCCGCAACCTCCTCTACTTCATCAAAAAGAATCTCGACGGGTGAACCGCCCCGTGGCGCCTGCTTCGGCGGACGCTTCGCTCGCGGCCAGCTCGGTCACCGCCGCGGCCCGCTTCGCGTTGCCACCCCGTCGATGTTCGTCAGTCGCCGGCGGATGGTTCCGCCTGTTCATCTTCTCTTGGCGGGTCGGACTTCTCCCCTTGACTGCTGTCTTGGGACTGGATGGGGAGCATGTAGAGTCCATGCCCGATATCATGGAACCCCGTTTCCATCTCCTTGAGAGACTTGAACGTGTTTCCGAACGTCTCGGAAAGGCGCGAGAACTGCGCTCCCGTGAAACGATACGGCGAAGAGAACTCCTCCCGCCAGCACAACGGCTTCTTGACCCCCGCAGCACACCCGTGCACAACGGCCAGGAACAGGAACCATGCGACAACGAACGATAACCTGGGACTTGCGGCGCGATTCCAGAACATCTCAGTCTCCTTGCCCGCGTGGTTCGATCGCTTCTTCTGTGCCGACACCTCTTGACGCCGCGCGCCTCCGCCACGCGGCGTCACCGGGACAGCAATTTTCGCAGGGCGAGCGCGGCGGGCCGGGGAAGGCCGCGGCGGAGGGCGAGGCGCAAGGTTTCGACCCCCAGCGCGCGGTAGAGGTCGGCCGCCTGGTGATCCACGGCGCGCAGGGCGATGAGGTGGCTGGCCACCGTGCCCACGTCGCCCCGCGCCACCGGACCGGTGAGCGCCGCCGTCGGCCCGCGCCGCTTCATCGTGGCCCACGCGCCCTCCACCAGCGGCGTCAGCATGCGCAGCGCGTGGCGCTCGTCCACGCCGGCCGCGGCAAGCAACGCCACCGCCCGCGCCATCAGCGCCACGAAGTAGTTGCACGCCATCACGGCGGCGGCGTGGTACACGGGCTTGGCGCCGGGTGCGACGCGAACCGGGACGCCGCCCGCCGCCCGCGCCAGCGACCGGGCGCGCCGCACGGCTTGCGGGTGGCCCTCAATGGCGAAAAACGTCCCGCGCAGCGCGGCTCCGGACGCGAACCGCGCGGCCGGAGCGCGCGCCGCACCGCCGCCCCGCTTAGGCGCCCCGGCGAACGAGCGCAGCGGGTGCATCGACGCGAGCAGCGCGCCCCGCGTCTCGGGCCGCGCCATCGCCGAGGCGGCCAACGCTCCGCTGAAATGAATGAGCACCCGCCCGCGCGCCAACCCGGCCGCGCCCAGCCTGCGAGCGGTGGCCGCGATGGCGTCATCGGGCACCGCCAGCAGGATCGTGCCCGCCCGCGGCTGCAACTCGGTGAGAGAGGCCACGCCGATCCGCGCGCCGATCTCCTTCGCCGCCCGCCGCGCGCGCGCCGGGTCACGCGACAGCACCGCCGCGCAACGAAACGGTGGGCGGTTGAACGCGCGCCCCACGGCGCGCGCCACCGGGCCGGTTCCCACGATCACAAACTGCCGCGGGTCGATCTCCGGCCGGGGTCTCTCCGGCCGCCGCCCGGCGCGGACGGCACGGGGAGGCGGCCGACCGCGCGCTACCGTTCGGCCTCCACGGCGACCACGTGAACGCCGTTCTGCACCTCGTCGCGCAGAATCCGCACCCGGCCACCGACCGCCAGCGCGCCGGGCGCGTCGCAGGCGATCACCTCCAGCACCATGCCGCGACCGAGCGGCTGATCCGACTCGAACAGGAATCCGCCTTCCGACTCGTTCCGCACGCGGCCCCGGCCTTCCTGCTTGCCGGAGAAGAAGCCCCGAACCTTCCGAATACGATAGGTGAAGGAAAAGGCCGCCTCGGCCCTGGGGGCCTGGCGGCGGTCCAGTTCCGTGACCGCACCGCTTTCCCGGATCGGATGGTGGTCGTGACCCTGGGTCATGCAGCCGCTCCTTTCCGGACCTTCCGCCCTTGGCCTGGGACGCCCCCGCGGGCGCCCCCTCACACACAATACCCCCACTCTCCTAGCCGCAGGCTGAAGCATCCCCTGGTGATAGTTGGAACTTGCCAATTAAGAACATGATACCCCCCGGAAGCGCCACGAGCAAGGCGCAGGCGCGGTAGAGCAGAGAGAAGGCCACCGCCCCCGCGCGGGCGACGCCGGCTTGGGCCAGCAGCGCCTGGAACACCAGTTCGCCCACGCCCCACCCGCCCGGAATGAGCGGCACGGCCGAGATCAGCGTGGCCAGCGGGAAGACCATCGCCACCTCTCCCACGGAGAGTCCCAGCCCGGCCCGGGCGGGCGCGTCGGCGAACGGGGCGCGGTCGGGAACGCTTTCCGATATCAGCCAGGCGCCGGCGATGCTGGCGGATTGTAACACCACGGTGAGGGCGATGGCCGCGAAGACGACGCGGGCGCGATCGCGGTAGGCCATGAGCGCGCCGTCCACCCGAGCGAGCATCGCGCCCCAGCGCCCCAGCCGCGGCAGCAGACGATCTATGAACAGCATCCGGCGCAGACCGCGAGAGAGCGTGGCCGCCAGCGCCAGCGTGGTCCCCAGCGTCACGCCATAGAGAGGCGGCGCCAGGGCCAGCATGTCGCCCCGGCCAAAGAGGGCCATGGCCGCCGAGCCGATGAGAAAGAGGCCGCAGAGGCCGACGAAGCGATCCATCACCAGCGACGTGACCATCCGCGCCCGGCTTTCCGACCGCCGCACGAGACAGGCCGCCTTGACCACGTCGCCGGAGATCGTGCCCGGGATCACGAAGTTATAGAACATGCCGAGGAAGGTCACGCGCACGATCTCGCGCCGGCGGTGATGCTCGCCCACCCCGGCCAGAAGCAGCCGCCAGCGCAGCGCCGCCACCAGGGCGCTCCCGGCCAGCAGCAGCAGCACGCCGGAGAGCAGCGCGGGATGGGGCACGCGCACCAGCGAGAGCAGGCCGTACCGCACGTCGGGCCGCACGCCCCCCGGCGCCAGGTCCGCCGGCCGGAGCAGCAGCGACTCGCCGTCGCGCAGCGTCACGCGACGCGGTTCGCCGGTCGCCCCGGCCTCGCCCCGGCCGCCGTCATCTGGTTGCCACCGCGAGAGGCGCACGGCGATCTCCCGCCGGGAGCCGGAGAAGAACGCCGCCGAGAGACCGGGCGCGGGCGCGTCCACATGCACCGTGTGCCAGCAGCCGCCGTCCGCCTCACGCAGGGCGGTGGCCGCCACTTCGTCGCCGGAGATCAGCGTCAACCGGTCGCGCACGTCCCGGCGCTGGAACCGATGCGCGCCGCCGTCCTCGGCCTCGACCACCACCACGGCCCGGCCCTCTTCGTCGGTGGTCTCCACGACCGTGCCACGCGCCGGCGCCCCGCCCCCCGCGGGGTAGACCGCGTCGCGGAACTCCACCATGAGGAACACGAGCCAGATGCAGCCGGCGCCGATGAGGAGGCGCGCGGCAACCAGCGCGCGTGCCCGCCAGGTAGCCCGACCGGTCCCGACCGCGGGCGCGGGTTCGGGCGCGTCGTTCATGGTTCGCGGCGCGACGCGCCGGCGGCCTCTTCCGCGACGCGCCTCGCGAGGTCGCGGCACTCCTCCGGCTCGCCGGTCTGCGCGGCGATCTGGTCAAAGAACCGGCGCGCCTCCGGGTTCGTGGCGGCGGCGGGCCGCAGCGTGCCGAGCGCCTTGAACTTCACGAGCGACTCGTCGGCGCTCTGCGCGCGGTTGTAGAGGCGCATGAGGGCCGAAGCGAGGTCGTCGTCGAGCGCCGCGCCCGCGACCTCCATCGCGGGGAACAGAATGATGTTCGGGGCGTCGTCCAGCGCGCGGATCACCGCCGCCTTCACGGGCTGGCGATCCCCGGGGGCCAGCGCGCCGCGCCGGACCAGGGCCGCGATCGCCAGCAGGTCCTCGCCCGCGGCGAACCGGCTCTCTTTCCCGCTTTTCTCCAGATCGCGCTCGTGGTCCAACGCGGCCAGGAGCCGGGGAACGTCTGCTCCGTCGCCCTCCTCGCCCAGGGTGCGCGCGGCCAGCACGCGGGTGTCGGCGTCTTCGTCGTTCAGTTCCTCACGGGCGTCCTCCAGCCCGCCGCAACCCGCCAACAGCAAGCCGCCCGCGATCCCCGCCGCCACCAGCGGCGCGAAAGCGTTCCACGCCCGGTTCCCCGCCGCCGCGCGCGGCGGGGCCGGAAATAGAGCGCCCCACGCGCCATGCCATCCTGTCACGCGACGCCGGGTCATTCGCCGTCACCGCCGACGTCGCCCCCCTCGCCGTCCCCGTCGCCAAAGGTCCCCATGGCGCTCAGCCAGACAAACGAGAGCGGCGTGAGCAAAAGGCTGAAGAACGTGTTGCCCAGGCAGGCGGTTCCCGACCACTCGCGCGGCTCCCGCGACCAGGTCCACACCCAGATGTCGAAGTCGTCCCAGGTGTTGGCTTCGTATTCCTGCTGGCTCACCGGGAAACCGAGCGTGCTGTAGTTCGGCGTGAAACTCCAGCATCCCGCGGGCGCCAGAAGCAGCAGCGTGAGAAACGCCGCCGTCGCCGCGCGGCCCAAGCGCCCGCCGGCGCCGATGGCGGCCCGTCGTGGACGCCGGGTCATGGGGTCAAAACGCATCCTTGGGCGCATTGGAATCCTCAGGCGGTGGCGGACGGGCGACCGGAGCAGCCACCGCGGCGGGAACGCTCGCCGCCACCGCGGGCGGCGCCGCCACGGCTGTCGCCGGCGGGGCGGCTGCGGCGGACGGCTCCACGGGTGAGACGGGCGCGGCGCTCTCCTCGACCGGCGGCGCGGGCTGGGTCGCGGCGGGTTCATCGGGCGCGGCGTCGGCGTGCCGTTCCGCCCCCGGCGCGGTTTCCCCTTCCGCCGCGGGCGGCGGCACGACGGTAAGCGGCGCCTCCTGGACGCCTTTCATGGAGAGGCTGAACCGCTTGCGTTCCGGCTCGACCTTGATCACCCGCACCTTGACGCGGTCGCCCGGATGGACGACGGCCGACGGGTCCGCGACGAAGCCGTCAGCCATCTGGGAGATGTGAACCAGCCCCTCCTGGTGGACGCCGATATCGACGAACGCGCCGAACGCGGCCACGTTGGTGACCACGCCCATGAGCACCATGCCCTCCTTCAGGTCGGCCAGGCGCTCAATGCCGGCCGCGTACTCGACCGGCGTGAAGACCCCGCGTGGATCGCGGGACGGGCGCTTGAGTTCCTCCATGACCTGCAGCACGGTGGGGATACCAGCCTCCGGCATGACATAGTGTTTCGCCATGAGGTTGGCCAGCACCGAAGGGTTGGCGGCGATCTCCCGCGGGGCGCGCCGGGCGTCGCGCAGGATGCCGCGGGCGATGGGGTACCACTCCGGATGCACCGCCGTGGCGTCCAGCGGCTCCTCGCCGTCGGGAACGCGCAGAAACCCGGCGCACTGCTGGAAGGTCTTGTCGCCCAGGCCGGGAACCTCCCGCAGCGCCTCGCGCGAGGGGAAGCGGCCCGCGGCGTCGCGCCGCTGCACGATGGCCCGCGCCAGCGCCGGCCCGACCCCCGCCACGTACGACAGCAGCGAGGCGCTGGCGGTGTTCAGGTTCACCCCCACCCGGTTCACGGCCCTGGCCACCACGCGCCACAGGCTCTCCTTCAACAGGCGGGGGTCCACGTCGTGCTGGTACTGCCCCACCCCCACGCTCCGAGGCGGCGCTTTCACCAGTTCGGCCAGCGGGTCTTGCAGACGCCGCGCGATGGAGACGGCGGAGCGGGCGGCGGGGTCGAGGTCCGGGAACTCCTCTCGCCCCACGCCCGAGGTGGAGTAGACCGACGCCCCAGCCTCGCTCACGACGACGTAACGAAGGGCGGGACGCGCCTTGGCGAACTCCTTCAGAAAGGCGCAGGTCTCGCGCGAGGCCGTTCCGTTCCCCACGGAGATCGTCTCGGCGCCGAAGCGATCCAGCAGGCCGGCCAGCGCCGTCTTCGCCTGGTCGCGCTTCGGCCCCGGCATGAGCGGAAAGAGCACCTGGTGCTCCAGCATCTTGCCGGTGGCGTCGACCGCGGCGACCTTGCAGCCGGTGCGGAAACCGGGATCGATCCCCACCACCGGTTTCTCGCCCAGCGGCGCGGCCATGAGCAGGGCTTCGAGGTTGCGGGCGAAAACGGAGATCGACTCGATGTCCGCGGCCCGTTTCACCTCGGCGCGGATTTCGGTGGCGACGGAGGGAAGCAGGAGCCGGGAGATTCCCGCTTCGACCGCCTCCCGGACCTTGTCCGCGAGCGGGCCGCCGCCTCGCCGCACGTACTTGTGGACGGCGCGGCGCGATATCTCCGGCTCCGGGATGGAGAGGGTCAGGCGCAGTTTCTTCTCCCGCTCGCCGCGAAACAGCGCCAGCACGACGTGTGCCCGCAGATCGACCGCGCGGCCCGTCCGGCCGACGTGGTCGCGATACTTTCCCTCCGGGTCCGGTTCTCCCACCTCGGCGGCCAGTTTGCCCGCGGCGCGCGCCACGTCACGGGCCGCGGCCCGGATTTCGGGATCGTGCGCGACCCGTTCGGCGATGATGTCCTGCGCCCCGCTCACCGCCTCGTCCGCGCTCTTCACCCCCTTCTCTTCGGAGACGTGTTTCGCCGCCTCCGCCGGCAGGTCGCCGCCTTTCTGCGCCAGGATGAACTCCGCCAGGGGCAGCAACCCCCGCTCCCGCGCCGCCGTCGCGCGCGACCGGCGGTGGGGCTTGAACGGCAGGTAGAGGTCCTCCAGCGCCGTCTTGTCGCGGCAGGTTTCGATGCGCCGCAGGAGGTCGGGCGTCATCGCCTCCTGGCGTTGGATCGCCGCGATCACCGTCAGTTTGCGCGCCTCCAGGTCGGTGTAATAGGCGAACCGCTCCCAGAACGCCTCCACTTGCTCATCGGTCAATCCGCCCGTGCGCTCCCGGCGATACCGCGCCACGAACGGAATGGTGCAGCCCTCGGCGAAGAGCGCGGCCGTGTTCTCCACCTGCTGGCGGCGGTACTTGAACTCCCGCGCCAGATGGTCCACCACCGCCGGCAGCACGGCGGCGGCCGGGGCGGTCGGCTCTGGGGCGGGTGGCGCGAGGGGCGGTGGCGACTGGCTACCGAGCGCTGCGGGTGGCTGCATAGACCCCATATTTGGGAGAGACGCTCGCGGGATTGCAACCGGCGTCAATCCTCGTCCTGCTCCGTGACCGTGGCGGCGGCCATCTGGTGGGTGGCGGCGATGCCCGACCCCTGCGTGGACACCACGATCACGCCGAACGAGATCTGGTCGGGGATGATCGCCAGCGAGGCCTCCGCCGCCCCCTGCGCCGTGTCGCCGGCGGCGAGCGAATCGTACACCCGCCGGGCCATCAACTTGCGGATGATCTCTTCTCCGATCCCGGTGCAGGAGATCGCCCCCACTTCCCCCGCCCAGTACCCCGCCCCCGGCACCGGCGTGTCGCCGACGCGGCCCGCCAGCATGAACGCCGTGCCCCCGGTGGAGGTGGCGGTGGCGAAGCGCCCGAGACGATCGCGCGCCACCGCGCCCACGGTGCCCGTCCAGTCCCAGTCGAAGTCGCGCCACTTGGCGTGTTCCGGAGGAAGGTCGCCGGAGCGCAACCGCTCCAGCGCCTCCTGCCGGCGGCGCACGGCCCGCGGCGTGGAGTTGTCGTGCGCCAGGAACCCCCGCGCCCGCGCGAAGCGAACGGCCCCGTCCCCGCACAGCAGCACGTGTGGCGTGGCGATCATCTCCCGCGCCACCAGCACCGGGTTCTTCACCTCCCGTATGGCCGCGACGGCGCCGATCTCGCCGGCGCCGGTCATGCAGGAGGCGTCCATCTCCAGCGACCCGTCCAGCCGCAGGTTGGCGCCGGTGCCGGCGTTGTAGCGGGGGTCATCTTCCAGGTGGACCACCGCCGCCACCCCGGCGTCGAGCGCGCCGCCCCCGTGTTGCAGCACGTACATCCCGAGCCGGGCCGCCTCCTGGCAGCCGTCGGAGTCTTCGCTTCTGGAGCCGACGCCCCCGTGCGTCACGATAAGGGCCGTGGTGTTCATGGACAGGCGGATGTGGTGTGGGCCGACGTCCCGTCAGCCCGCGGGAAACGGCCATTATACGACCCCGCGCCCCGGCGGGACACGGCCGCTCGGGATCGGGGATTGGGGATCGGAGATCGGGGATCGCCAGCGGGTGGCTTGGCCGGGGTTCGCGCGGGGCGCCTGAAAGCCCGGCGCGGCGCGGCTCTCACCCGCCCAGTTCGGCGGCTTCTTCCCGGTTGATGAGGCCCAGGCGAAGGCCGGTGGCCGTGTCAAGATGGCCCACGGCGATCGCCCGGCGCAGGCGGTTGCGCGCGTGCCGGTCGGTGGCGCGGTCGGACATCACGCCCGCGATGATGGTGGCGCCCTGCTCGGCGGCCACGGCGCGGCCGTAGGCGTCGATCTTGGCCACCTCGGCGCGCACTTCCTCTTCCGGCAGGGCGTTGCGGTACGCGAGCAGCACCACGAACAGTTGCAGCGGGTGGCCGACCCACTTTCCCGACATGCCGAGACGACACCCGTAGAGGGCGTCGTCGTAACACTCCTTCAACCTGCGGAGAAGGCGTGCCTGGTTCTCGCCGGGGGAGAGCGCGGGGTCAGCCACCGGATAGTTCACCGTCATGTTGTCGATGCATGGCACGCCCACGGTGGCGGCCAGGTTGACCATCACGTGGCGCGCCCAGTCGCATTGCGGGTGGTCGTTCCGGATCTCCGGCAGCAGCGTGTCGGCCGAGTAGTCGGCGATGCCCCAGATGATTCCCGCCAGCCGCTCGTGACAAGCGCGGATCATGTCTGGCAGTTGGGCGGCGCACCAACCGGACTCGACGAGGAACTGCACGCGGATGCGGTTGCGGGGCAGGCCGAGGCGCTCTTCGATGGCCGCGAGCATCTCGCAGACCCAGCGGAGTTCGGCGGGATGCTCGGACTTCGGGAAGACGATGCCGTCGATGGGGTAGTGGTTCGGATCGCGCCCCTCGGCCACGCCGGTGAGCGTGAGGAAGACGTCTTCCACGCAGTACTTGAGGTTCATGCCCGAAGGACGATAGAAGCGCAGGGTGCGGCCCCAGTCCGCCTCGCGGAAGATGCGCACGGAGTTCTCGCGCCCGCGGGCCACCACGTCGTCGCGCAGGGCCTGGGCGTCTTCGCCGTCCACCATCACCAGGGGCGAACGCGGGTCTTTTTTCGCCAGCAGCGTCTCCAGCGCGGCGACTTCCACGCCCAGCGTCTCGGCCAGTTCACGCAGCGTGATACCGGCCTTGTCGAGGATCTTGGGCGTGGCGCTCCAGCCCTTCTCGACCGCCTTCTGCACCATGTCGTAGTTCGAGGCCGGCGTCGTGAAGTGCGCCTGCTGCGCCAGGTAGCGCAGCGGCACGTTGGCGAACAGCCCTTCAGCCTCGGCGACCAGTTCCCGGCGGCGGCGCTCGAATCGCTCGATGATCTCGCGCATGGCGGTTGTCGGTTCTCAGTCGTCAGCGTCCGGCGATTGGCGAAGGGAAGGCTGCTTCATCTCCTGCGCCAGTTCGATGAGGACGCCACCGGTCGACTTCGGATGCAGGAAAGCCACCATCTTGTTGTCCGCCCCCGGCCGCGGAACTTCGTCGATCAACGCGAAGCCGGCGGCCTTCAGTTCCGCGAGCCGCGCGGCCACGTCGCCCACCAGCAGGCAGATGTGGTGCAACCCTTCCCCCCGCTTCTCGAGAAACTTCGAGATCGGGCTGTCTGCGGCGGTGGGGGCGATCAACTCCACGCGCGCGCCGCCCAGCCGGAAGAAGGCGGCTTCCACTTTCTGGTGGGCCACGGTTTCACGATGGTCCGGCCCGCGACCGAACAATGTTGTGAAGCGGGCGACGGCATCGTCCAGGTTTTTCACCGCCACGCCGAGGTGATCGAGAAGGGGAGGCATGGGTGATCAGGCGTCGCGCGCCGGGGAGGGGCGGCCCTCTCGTCTTCCCTCTTCGCGGCGGCTTCCAGCCGGGGCGTCGCCGCGCGGGGGGCGCTTGGCCGCGGTTACCCCCAATCCCCTTCCTCCGCGGCCGCCAGGATCAGCCCCGAAAGGCCCAACAGGAGGGTCGCGCCGATGAAGGCGTCGACGTGAAGTTTGGGGTTGAAGGCCGCGATCTCTGCGAGACGGCGGAAGTCCCGCGCCTGCCGGAGCGTGAATTTCCGCTTGCGGCGCATCATGACATAATATCCCTTGAGCCGTTTCAGTTGTGGCCGCGTCAGCGGGTTTCCGGTCTGTTCTTCGACCTGGAAGAACCTCGCCAGCACCATGTTCCGCTGGGCGTCGGCTCGCTCCACGAACGCGATCCGCGCCTTCCCCTTGAGCGTCTGGCCGGCGAGTTTCACAACCAGGTCGAACAGCAACTGGTCGGTGTGCGCCAGAATCTCCAATCGCCGGTCAACCCCGTCCAGGCGCTTGTCCACGCCGTCGAACCGCTTGTCCACGCCGTCGAACCGCTTGTCCACGCCGTCGAACCGCTTGTCCACGCCGTCGAACCGCTTGTCGACGCCGTCGAACCGCTTGTCGACGTCGGCGAAGTGTCGTCTCACCTCATCGAACATGCGGGCGATGTTCTCCCTGTCCGGCCGCAGGGCCTCCCGCACGGACTCCCGCACCACGTTCTCGATCTCCGGCCGCAGGGCCTCCCGCACGGACTCCCGTACCGCGCCGACGACAATGTTCTTGAGTATCTTCTCGGTGATGCTCATCCCGCGATCTCTCACGAACGCATGATACCACCGAATCGCCTGTGGATCGTCAAGCCTCGCGCCTCGTCCGCGAGCCCGCCTTCGCTTTCTCCGCGATCACTTCTTGCTTCACACCATCGCGCGGCGGCACTACGCTCGCCGTCTCCCTCCTTTCCCCGGCCCGATCCCCTTTCCACTGTCTCACACGCCCAGCCCCCGTCCCCAGGCGCCCGGTCCGAGCCGCTACGTCGATCCCGCCGTCGCGGCCGCGTACGCGAGGAAGTACACGCGCTCGCCCGCGCGGCGAGTCTCCTTCTTCTTCGAGCGCCGCCTGCTGCTTTGGGCGTTGCGCCAGATCGGCCCGGTGGCAACGCTGCTCGACGCGCCGTGCGGCGCGGGCCGATTCCTCCCCGCGCTCCGGCGGCGGGCCGAAAGGGTGGTGGGCGCGGACATTTCACACCCGATGCTGGCGCTGGCGTCGGCGACCGGCCCCGGCGCCGGTGGAGCATGCCCCGGCGATCTCGTTCACGCCTCAACCTTCGCCCTGCCGTTCGCCCGCGCGTCGTTCGACGCCGTGGTCTGCTGGCGGCTGCTGCACCACTTGCCCGACCCCGCCGTTCGCGTGCGGCTTCTCGCGGAACTCGGGCGGGTGGCGCGGCGGGCCCTGATCGTTTCGTTCGCGGACGCCGGCGCGTGGAAGGCGCGACGGCGAGACCGTCGCGCCGCCGGCGGCCAGCCGCGCCGCCGAGTGGCGATTCCGGCCGAGCGGTTCGCGGAAGAGGCGCGCGCCGCCGGGCTGGCGCTGGCGCGGACGCGGCGGTTGTCGCGGTTCTTTTCCGACGTGGCGTGCGCGCTGCTATTGAAGTGAAGCGCAAGAAAGCAGCCGGGGGAGGGCGAACCCTCCCCCGGTGTTTCTCGCGAACTTGACTTCAAGCCGCCGCCCGCGCGTGGGCGCGGGCCGGCGACCCCAGGCGGATCAGAACAGGTCCTGAAGGCCCGAAGTGTTGAGCTTGTAGTTGTGGCTGCGAGCCGTCATCGACCAGGCGGAAGCCCCGAACTTGGAGTCGATCTCTCCCAGGGCGGAGACGATCTTCTCGCAGACGAAGTCCTGGTCTTCCTTCTTGTACTGCTCCGCGAGCATGGAGACCGCGTTGCGGTTGCGGGTCACGCCAAGAGCAATGGCCGTGGCCGACCGGATCTCCGAGGACTTGTGGGAGAGCAGTTTCTCCTTGAAGATCGGCGCCGGCACGTCGTTGTCGTAGAGAATCCCGCAGGCGATGGCGGCGTTCCACACCACCCCCTTGTCCTTGAAGTTGTCGTCGAGAACCTTCTCGAAGAACTTCACGTCGGTCTTCTCACCCATGTAGGCGATGGCGTAGAAGGCGTGCGGGTAGAAGTCATCGCGGTTGATGTACTTCAGCGCCAGTTCCTTCAACTTCGGAAGGGCCGACTTCTCCTTGAGCAGACCGAGCGCGACGGCGTTGGCGGCCTTCACCCCCATGTCCGTCTCCTTGTCGAGGTTACGGGCCAGCGTGACCGTCACGTCGGCGCGCACCGTCTTGTAGTCCTTGCCCTTCTCGGAGCCGGCGCCGGTGAGCAGCAGCGCCGCGCCGTAGGCCGCGAAGCCCTTCTCCTCCGCCGACCCTTCGGTGGACCGGTCTTTCAGACCGTACCCCGCGGTCGCCCCCCAGATGGTGGCCGCGAAGTTGGGGTTGGCCGCCCCGAACCGCGCCAGCGCGATCATCAGGTGGTTGCGCGGGAAGAGGTCTTTCTCGTACACCGCCTTTTTCTTCTTGTCCAGTTTCTCCACGAGCGAGGCGGCAACCTTCGCCGCCTTCGCCTCCGGCAACTCCGCGAACTGGCCGATGGCCATGTAGGCCGACGCCCGCACGTGGTCTTTCTTCTCCGGCAGCGGCTGGTTGCGGCTTCCCGACACGATCTCCAGCAACCGGTCCAACCCCTTCTCAGACTGCACCCGACCGAGCGCCGCGGCGGCGAAGGAGGAAACCTCTTCCTTCTTCACCTTCTCGGTGTCGGTGAGCGCGATCAGATCCTCCGCCAGCGCCTCGTTCTGCAACTGCTCCGCGGCGGCGGCGGCGGCGATGGCCAACTCCATGTCTTCCGTGTTGGCCGACTGCACCGCCAGGTACTTCTTCACCAGATCGCTGATCTTCACGTAGGCCGCATCCTTGGTGACCGTGTCGCGCGGACGGGAACTGATCTCCGCATCCAGCAACATGGCGCCGCCAGTGAAGCCCAGGCCGGTCAGCGCGTAGCCGCGCTTGTCAGCCTTCTCTTGCTTGTTTTCCACGATCTTCGTCAGCGGCTCCACCTGCGCCGGATCGCCCAGCAGGCCAAGCCCCAAGGCCGCCGCCCGCTGCACGTCGCGGTTCTGATCGTTCAGCATCGGCTCCAGCAACTTGGCGTGGGCGGGGGTTCCCACCTCACCAAGTTTCACCGCGGCGGTGAGCCGCACGCGGTAATCCTCATGCTTCACCGCCTGCTCCAGGATGGTCAGCGTCAGCGGGCTGGCCCCCATGCCCTCGACCGTGATCTTCTCTTTCGCCGCCTCCTTCATCTTCGCGATGCGCTCGGCCGGTTGCATGCCGAAGGGTTTGAAGACCTCGCGGTTGCCCGAAAGCCACCAGGCCGGGACGAAGTCGTCGGGGTCCGCTTCATAGACCTTCTCCGGCTGGGGCGCAGCCGCCGGGCCAGTGGTGGCCGTGACCCTGGGACGCGCCAAGGGCCGGGGCGCGGCCGTGGTCGGTGCGCCGGTCACTTCAGGAGCCTTGGGCGCCGTGGGGGCGGTGGGGGCCGGAGCCGCCACCGGGGGCGCAGTGACCACCGGGGGCGCAGTGACCACGGGCGGGGCCGTGACCACGGGCGGGGCCGTGACCACCGGGGGCGCGGTGACACTGGGCGGCGCGGTGACACTGGGCGGCGCCGTGACGCTGGGCGGCGCCGTGACCGTGGGCGGCGCGGTGGCCGCCGGCGGGGCCGTCGTGGCCGGCGGGGCCGTGGTGACCGGCGGAGCGGACACCGTGGGCGGGGCCGTGGTCCCGGGTGGCGCCACGGCGACAGGCGGTTCCGTCAGCGTGGGCGTTGAAGTGCGGGGAGGCTTCGGCGCAGCCTCCACCGGCGGCTTCGGCGTCCACTGGTTGAACTGCCCACCGTGCCCAAAGGCGCTGACGCCGGGCACCAGCAGGCCCGCGCAAGCCAGCGTGGCCAGCATGACGTGCTGCTTCTTCATGGTAAACTCGCTCTCCCGAAGTGGAAATGGACCGATTTCGCCCCACCGTTGCGGGCTGATGGCCGATTGACCGCTATTCTACCGCAAAACCGTGCCCAGATCACGGAACGCTTTCCAATCCTGATCAAGATCGCGCACAACCCATTGATTCTCAAACAGTTGTGATGACCGCTGACCGATCAACGCTAAAAATAGACCTAAACGCACATCAGGCGTTTCCGCCGCCGGGTTACTGGAGCGCAACGTGGTTACGGAAGCGTAACGGAATCGGCGCCGCTGGCGGAATCGCTTGGGAAAAGCCATTTGCTCTCTTCGAAGGGGACTTCTATCAATAGCAGGAGGTGGGAGCGTGAGCGACCGGACGCTGCGCGGAGCGATCGGGAGTGCGCCGGCTTGCCGGCGCTGCCCCCCGGTGGTGAACGGTCACGCCCGCGTGCGGGGAAGGAAACCAGATTTCATGGCTGGCGCGCTCGCGATGCCATACATCGCGAGCGGGCCAGCCGCTTCTAACGCAGCGGATCGCGCGGAACCGGCGCCTGGAGAGGCTGTTTTTCCGGCCGCGGGGGCTGATGTGTTGTGCGGGGAGCGGCAGCAGCGCCTGCCCTGACGTTTTCGCGTTCGGCTCTATCCGGTCTTGGAGCACGTCCCGAAACCTGCTTCTCAGCGTTTCACCGAGCGAGAAGCCCGAGCGCAAGGAGGCTGGGAACCACAGTATTATTGGAGAAATACGGGGTTGCCAGCCGACGACGCGATCGGGCTTCGCAGCCGGTGGGACGCGAGAATGAGGTTTTGGGACGTGCTCTTGGTGTCGCGGATGGCGTTGGCGATGGGCGTGAGCCGCATCTTCCCCAGTGTGCCTTC
>JACQVU010000535.1 GCA_016209585.1 Planctomycetota bacterium | reverse complement strand
GTGCTCCTGTTGATGACCTGCCTGATGATCTACTTCACCTTCAACATCTACCTGGTCGAGATCACCGGCAACGAGCCGTCGATCATGGGCCCGGTGCTCAACAAGGTGAAGGGCGATTACGCCATTCCCTTCTGGGGCATGATCGTCGGCGGCTTCATCGCCCCGGCCATCATCCTGGCCTTTCCCAAGGGGCGCACCGTCACCGGGTGCGTCATCGCCTCCATCGGCATCGTCGTCGCCATGTGGCTGGAACGCTTCCTCATCATCGTTCCCACGCTCGTCAGCCCGCGCCTGCCGTGGCAGGAAGGGGTCTACGCCCCCACCTGGATCGAGTGGTCGATCACCGCGGGCTGCATCGCGGCCTTCGCTTTCCTCTACATGTTGTTCTCGAAGTTCTTCCCGATCATCTCGATCTGGGAGGTGCAGGAGGGAATCCACCACGCGGTGCCCGAAGCCACGGAGCGCTTTCAGCACTACATGCCTGAAACCGTGCAGCGCGAGGCGCGGTGACCATACGTGTCGATTCGCGGCAAGATCGTCCTTTTCGCCCTGGCCATCGCCCTGTGCGAGGCCGTGCTGATCGGCGTCATCGGCTACAACGGCGTCGCCAGCGTCTCTCGTAACGCGGAGGAGCTGCGCCGCGTCGGTTGGGCCATCGAGGGGGTCCGCAGCCTGAACGTGGACCTCACGGGGCTGGCCGACCCCGAAGACGCCATGGGCGCGGGCGCGCGGCCGGACGCGGACCGCTTCGGCCAGATGATGGACTCCCTCAACCGCCAGGTGCTCTCCTGCGCGGCCACCTCCTGCCACGGCTACGCCAAGCGTCCCCCCGCCATGGCCGCGAGCATGCTCCACGACCTCGCCGCCATCCGGGCCGCGGGCCTGCGGCTGCTGACGGCGTCGGCGGTGGAGGTCCGGGAGTGGGCTTCCCAGGTGGGCGGCCCGGCCCGGCGCATGTCGCGCATGACGGAAGAAATGTCGCGCACCCTCATGGCTCATGTTCGTGAGACCGAATCGGCCGGCCGCGACAGCGAGCAGCGCGCGCTTTTCCTCGTCGGCTCGGTCACACTGCTCTGCGTCCTGGCCGCCGTGGCCCTCTGCTCGCCGGTGGCCCGCGGCATGACCCGTCCCCTGGAGGAACTGGAGGAGCAGACCCGCGCCATCGCCCGCGGCGAACTCGGCAGCCACGCCAGCGAGGACGGGCCGCGGGAGATCCGCGAACTGGCCCGCTCGTTCAACCGCATGCAGGACGACCTCGCCCGCAAGCGCGATGAACTCCTCGGCCACCAGGGCCGCCTGGAGCGCGAAGTGGAGGCTCGCGTGGCTGAACTCCGCCGCGCCGACGACCTCCTGAAACGCAGCGAGAAACTCGCCGGCATCGGCCTCGTCGCCGGCGCCGTGGCCCACGACCTCAACAACCCCCTCACCAACATCCTCCTCAACGCCGAACGCCTCGCCCAGACCCGCGCCACCGGCGCCGACGCCGGCGTCATCGCCGACGAAATCCTCAAACACGCTGAACGCTGCCGCCAGATCGTCGGCGACATCCGCGCGCTGGCCCGCGAGGGCGAGGTGGAACTGGTCTCCTGCAACGTCCCCGACCTCGTGCACGAGGCCGTCCGCCTGCTCCGGTACAAATGGGAGCCGAAGGCCGTGCGCGTCGCCGTCTCCTCCGACCTCGCCGTCCCCGGTTGCGCGTGCAGCCCGCCGCGCATCACCCAGGCCTTCGTCAACCTCATCGACAACGCCATCGACGCCTCTTACTCCGGCGGCGAAGTGCGCGTGCGCGTCGGCCCCCGGGAGGGGCGCCTGGTGGTTGAGATCCAGGACCACGGCCCCGGCGTCCCGCGCCGCGCCCGCGTCTCCCTCTTCCGCGCCCTCTTCACCACCAAGCCCGACGGCACCGGCCTCGGCCTGGCCGTCGCCCGGCGCATCGTCGAACAGCACGACGGCCGCATCGACTTCACCACCTGCGACCGCGAAGACGCCGCGGCGGCCGGGCTGGGGGCGACCACCGGCACGACCGTCACCGTGTCGCTGCCTCCCCAGTCTCCCAACGGCGGCGCCGCGGCGCCCGCTCCCCTGACGGCGCGGCCCGGCGCGGCTACGGCGCCTTCCCCCTTGGAGCCTTGACATGACCGCCGTGGCCCTGGATGCCGCCGTCCTGGTGGTTGACGACGAAGAGGGCACCCGCACCGCCGTCGCCCGGGCCCTCGAACCCATGGGCTGCGCCGTCCGCCTCGCCGCCTCCGCCGAAGAGGCCACCGCCCGCATGGCGGCGGAGGCCTTTGACGTGGTGCTCTGCGACATCCGCATGACCGGCATGGATGGGTTGGAGTTCCAGCGCCGTACGCGCGAGCAGCACCCCGACGTGCCCGTGGTCATGATCACGGCCTACGCCGCGGTTGATACCGCCGTGCGCGCCCTCAAACAGGGCGCGTACGACTACGTCGCCAAACCCTTCTCCGGCGAGGAGGTGCGCAGCGCCGTTCGTCGCGCCCTCGAAAGCCGCCGCCTGCGCCTGGAAAACGACTCTCTCCGCCAGATGGTCCGCGGCGGGCGGGAGCAACCCTACGTTGGCGAGTCGGTGGCCATCCGCCGCGTCTATGAACAGGTGGCCACCGTGGCCCCCAGCAACGCCGCCGTCTTCATCAGCGGCGAGAGCGGATCGGGCAAGGAGATCGTCGCTCGCGCCATCCACGAATACAGCGCCCGCGCCCGCAAGATGTTCGTGCCCCTCAACTGCGC
Organism: Planctomycetota bacterium; assembly: GCA_016209585.1. Taxonomy (GTDB): domain Bacteria; phylum Planctomycetota; class UBA8742; order JACQVU01; family JACQVU01; genus JACQVU01. The sequence goes on along the minus strand of JACQVU010000535.1, from coordinate 1,098 downwards.
CGCCGTTCCCGAAACCCTGGCCGACTCTCACCTCTTCGGCCACGTCCGCGGCGCGTTCACCGGCGCCGACTCCGACCGCCGCGGCTGCATCGAAACCGCCTCCGGCGGCACGCTCTTCCTTGATGAGATCGCGGACCTCAAACCCGACGTGCAGGCTAAACTGCTCCGCGTCCTGGAGGACGGCAAGCAGCGCCGCGTCGGCGCCGAGCAGGAGATCCCCGTCGACGTCCGCGTCCTCGCCGCGGCGCAGAAACCGCCGGAACAACTGGTGCGCGAGAACAGGCTCCGCGCCGACCTCTTCTATCGCCTCGGCTCCATCCACATTCATATTCCGCCGCTGCGCGAACGGGGCGCCGACGTCGAGGGGCTGGTGATGTTCTTCCTTCGCCGGTTCTCCGAAGAGATCAAGAAGCCCGTCCAGGGCATCACGCCCGAAGCCCTGGCGGCGCTTCGCAAGTACTCCTGGCCGGGCAACGTCCGCGAACTCCGCAACGTTATTGAGCGCGCCGCCATCTTCGTCAGGCCGGGAGAGCGGGTGGACCTCCCTGAACTGCCCGAGAAACTGCGCCACGCCGTCGGCGGCGCACCCTTCATCGTCGCCGACTCCCCCCCGCCGACGCTGCGCGAGATGAACGCCCGCTACGCGGCCCATGTGCTCGAACTGTGCGACCGCAACAAGGCCAAGGCCGCCCGCCTGCTGGGCGTCTCGCCCACCACCCTCTGGCGCCACGAACGCGACGCCGCCGGCGCCGGTTCCACCTCCACCTCCGCCTCCGCCTCCGCCGAAAACCACGCCTGATCGCCCGTGGCCGCGTGTGGTCGGGGCTGGATGGCGAACCTTTCACGGGCGATGACGTTATCATGGACGAGATTCCCATCACGGCCGTGGAGACCAACACCGTGCTGGCTGACTCCCCCTATCCCGGCGGCGGACCGCCCACGCCAACGCTGTTGAGCGCAACGTCAGCCTCAACGCGCGCGTTCTCCCAGCGCAGCCCAGCCGCGCAGGGCGCTGGCGGCAAACAAGAGCCGGGAGCGCCGGCGACCGGTTTTGGCGTGCAAGAACCGGGAGCGTCAGCGACCGGTGATCCGCAAGGC
>JACQVU010000534.1 GCA_016209585.1 Planctomycetota bacterium | reverse complement strand
GAACCGGCGCGGGGTATTACGGGGGATGGTGTGACCCCTACAACGGCAGTTGGTACTACGGCGGCGGCGGTGGTGGCGGCGGTGGCGGGGCCGGCAAGGGCGGCGGGTACGGCGGCGCCGGCAGCAACGGCGTCGCGGGCGCTGGTGGATCCAGCGGCGGCTGGGGGGGAGACCCTTGCAGCGGCGCTTCGCCCGGCGGCGGGGGGTCCGGCGGCGGCGCGGGGACGGCCGGCGGCGCGGCCTACGGCTCGTCGTCAACGGTCGCCATCGAGATGGGATCTGGCGGCGGCGGCTCCGGTGGTTCCGCCGGTGGCGGCGCGGGTGGAGACGGATCGAGCGGCACGGGCGGCTCGTCCGGTGGGGCCGGCGGCGCGGGTGGGGGATCGATCTGGCTTGAAGGCAGCGCCAGCGTCTCCGTGACCGGCTCTATTTCCTGCAACGGCATCGCCGGCGCCGGGTCGAGCACCGGGGGGACCGGGGGGGCCGGCACCGGCGGCGGAGGCTCGGGCGGCGCGGGAAAGGGATCAGGCGGCGGCTCCGGCGGCGGAATTCTCCTGTACACCGTCAACGGCGTCACCGTCAGCGGCACGTTGTCGGCGACGGGCAACTCCGGCGCGAACGGTGGCGGCGCGGGCGGAGGCGGGCGGATCAAGATTTTCTACGGCGCGTTGAACACCTCCGGCGCAACGATCTCGTACGGCAACGGCAGTTACTACACGGCGGACGTCGACGCGGCGCCGGCCGTGCCCACCGACCTCTCGCCGGCCGACGGCGTCTGGACCAGCAGCGCCACCAGCACGCTCTCGGCGACGGTGTCTGACCCCGACACCGGCCAGCAGGTGCGCGCCGTGTACACGGTCTCCGGGACGGGCGGCGGCACGGTGAACGGGAACTACGTCACCACCAGCGGCACGTCGAGCGGCGGGACCGGTTCGCTGTCGGACGGCGCGCACACCTGGACGGCCTTGTCGCAAGACGGCGTGGGGAAGAACTCGTCGGCCACGGCCGCGCGCACGATCAACGTCGACACCACCCCGCCCGGCGCGCCCGGCACGCCCACCGACGCCGGGGCCTACTCCACCAGCACGTCGATCACGTTCAACTGGGCGGCGGCGTCCGACGGCGCCGGCTCCGGCGTCGCCTCCTACTGGCTGGCCGTGGGCACCACGGCGGGGGGCACGGACGTATACAACGCGAACGTCGGCAACGTGGTCACGAAGATCATCACCGGTCCCAACGGGCAGACGGTATACGCGAAGGTGGCGGCTGTTGACGCCGTGGGCTGGACGGGCGCGTGGTCCGGCAACTCCGACGGCATCACCATCGACACCACCGCGCCGGGCGCGCCCGGCACGCCGGCCGACGCGGGGGCCTACTCCACGGGCCTTACGGTCACGTTCACCTGGACCGCCGCGAGCGATCCCGAGACGGGCATCGCATCCTACTTCCTGGCAGCCGGCTCTTCCCCCGGCGGCACCGACCTGTACAACCTCGACGTGGGGAACGTGCTCACCAAAGACGTGATCGCTGTCCTTGGCCAGACCGTGTACGCCAAGGTCTACGCGGTGAACGGCGCGGGAACGCCGGGCGCGTGGTCGGGAAACTCCAACGGCATTCTCATCGACACCACCGCCCCCGGTGCGCCGGGCACGCCCACCGACGCGGGGGTGTGGGCCGGTAGCGCCTCCGTGCCGTTCAACTGGACTGCGGCCACGGACGCGGAAAGCGGCATCGCCTCCTACTACTGCCAGGTGGGCACCACGCCGGGCGGCGCCGACCTGTTCGACGCCAACGTCGGCAACGTGTTGACGAAAACCGTCACGGGAACCGACGGGCAGACGCTCTATGCCCGCGTCTACGCCGTCAACGGCGCCGGCACGGCCAGCGCCTGGTCGGGCAACTCCGACGGCATCACCATCGACACCACCGGCCCGTCAGCCCCCGGGACGCCGGCGGACGCCGGGGCCTACTCCACCAGCCTCACGGTCACGTTCACCTGGACGGCCGGCGCGGATGCCCAGAGTGGCGTGGCGTCGTATTCCCTTCAGGTCGGAACCACGCCGGGCGGGTCCAACGTGTTCGACGCCGACGTCGGCAACGTACTGACCAAAGACGTTACCGGCGCCAACGGCCAGACGCTCTACGCCCGCGTCAAGACCATCAACGGCGGCGGCGCGGCCAGCGCGTGGTCGGGGAACTCCGACGGCATCCTCATCGACACCACCGCCCCCGGCGCGCCCGGCACGCCCACCGACGCCGGGGCGTACTGCGGCGCGTCGGTGCAGTTCAACTGGAGCGCGGCGACGGACGGCGAGAGCGGCATCGCCTCCTACCACGTCCAGATCGGCACCGCGCCGGGGGGATCCGATGTGTTCGACGCCAACGTCGGCGCGGCGCTCACCAAGACCATCACCGGCGCCGACGGCCAAGCCTACTACGCCCGGGTCTACGCCGTGAACGGGGTCGGCACGACGGGCGCGTGGTCGGCGAATTCCGACGGCGTCACCGTTGACACCACCGCGCCCACGCCCCCCGGCACGCCGACCGACGCCGGGCTGTTCTCCACCAGCGCCACCGTCACCTTCACCTGGACCGCCGCGGCGGACGCCGAGAGCGGCGTGGCCTCCTATTGGCTCGCCGTGGGCACGTCGCCGGGGGGCAGCAGCGTGTACAACGCCAACGTCGGCAACGTGCTGACCAAAGACGTCACGGGCGGCAACGGCGAAACGCTGTACGCCAAGGTCTACGCGGTGAACGGCGCCGGCGCGAACGGTTCGTGGTCGGGCAACTCCGACGGCATCACCATCGACACCACGGCGCCCTCGGTTCCCGGCACGCCCACCGACGCCGGCGCTTACACCACCAGCGCCAACGTGACCTTCACGTGGGCCGGGGCCACGGACGCGGAAAGCGGCGTCGCCTCCTACTATCTCCAAGTGGGCACCGCGCCCGGCGGCTCCACCGTGTTCGACGCCAACGTCGGCAACGTGCTCACCAAGATCGTCACCGGAACCGACGGGCAAACCCTGTATGCGCGCGTGCGCGCCGTCAACGGCGCCGGCGCCACCGGCGCTTACACCGGCAGTTCCGACGGCATCACCGTGGACACGACCGTGCCCGCCGCGCCGGTCATCACCACCAACGGCGGCGCGGACTATTCCACCTCCATCGAGGCCCTCACGCTGGACGGCACATGCGCCGCCGACAGCCAGGAAATCCGCGTCAACGGCGCGCTGGGCGGCGTCTCCTACACCGCCGGGGCCACCACCTTTACCTGGTCCGGCGTCCTCTCCACCGGCGACAACGCCTACTCGGTCACCGCGCGGGACGCCGCCGGGAACGCCTCCGCCGCCGACACCATCACGGTCACGCTGCTCAACGACCCGCCCACCGCCCCCACCGGGCTTTTGGTCGAAGACCAGGCCAACCCCACCGCCTTGACCACCAGCACGCCGCGGTTCACCGCGATCTTCGCCGACCCCAGCGACAGTGGCGTCAGTTACCGCATCCAGGTGGCCACCGCCGCCGACTTCTCAGCCGGGATGATGTGGGACACCCCGGCGGAAAGCCGCGCCATGGTCACCGTGCGCGGTGGCGGGTGCTGCGAGCCGATCTCCTACCTCGGTCTGCCCCTGTCGTCGGGCGTCACCTACTACTGGCGCATCAAGTTCTGGGACGCGCGCGGCGGCGAAGGCGCCTGGAGCGAAACCACCAGCACCAACACCTTCCGCATCAACTTCGGCGCCGCCCCGCCCAACGTCTACCAGGAAACCACGGTCACCCGCAGCCCGCCGGCCTCGTACGGGTTCCGGGCCAACACCTCTTACGACTTCTCCATCGTCGCCCAGGCTGGAAGCCCGCTGACGGTCGAGGTCTGGATGCGCATCAACACGTCCTATTCCGGGACCATGCCGATGGTGACGCTCTCCGGCATCGGCATCACGGCGACCTCCGGGTCGGTCACCGCGGGGCCCGACACCTGGCAGCAGTTCACGCTCTCCGGAACCCCCACCCAGGCCGGCGTCGCCACGCTGCGCGTCGAGGCCTTCAGCATCGACCCCAACGCGCGGACCTACGTGGACGATATCGTCGCGAGCCAGTAAGAACCTGTTTCAGTAGGTGCTTCGTAGGCGGCGGGCGAGCAAGAGGGTCTGCATCAGTTGTCAGTCGTCGGTTGTCAGTTGTCAGGAAACGTGGGCGCTGGTCTCTGACAACTGAAAACCGGCGACTGACAACTGCCCCGGGGCCTTCGCAGACGCCCGCCGACAGAATGACCTACTGAAACAGGTTCTAAGACGCCACAGGCGGGGTCCGTCGTCCCTGGCGTCACGCCGCGAGCAGGTCGCCGATGTCGTTCTCGCCGCACCGCTCGTAGTAGGCGATCTGGTCGGGCCGCACGCCCGACTCGACCAGCGACCGGATGAACTCCCCCGCGTCTTGCTGGTGGTCGAAGTAGGAGGAATAGGTCTCCTCTCCCACCACCGCCACGAAATAGCGCGGCAGGGAGGTGACGGCCTCCTCCAGCATCTGGCGCTGGAGGTCGCTGCGGCGGCGCCCGTCGGTCCGTTGGTTCGAGTGGGAAGCCATAGCCATTTGGGTGCTGGGTGTTGGGTGTTGGGTGCTGGGTGTTGGGTGCTGGGTGTTGGGTGCTGGGGATTTCCCTCTCCCAAATTTCTCCCTCGCCCCCTCGCCCCTGTTTTCTTCGGTCAAACGGTGGCGGCCACTTGAAACCCGCCCCGGTTTCGGGTAAGAGACTGCTTCGGTAGATGCTCGGCTCGCGGGGCCGAACGAGAGCGCGCCGGGCAAGGAGGGCGAAAGGCGAGTTGTCAGGTGTCGGTTTTCAGTTGTCAGCCACCTGGGCGCCCCCTTCCTGACAACTGACAACTGAGTTGGTGGTTCGGCCATGATCCGCGTACAACACCTCACCAAGTTCTACGGTTCGTTCCCCGCGGTTCGCGACGTGTCGTTCGAGGTGGGCCGTGGGGAAATCGTGGGCTTTCTCGGTCCCAACGGGGCCGGGAAGACGACCACGATGAAGGTTCTTACCTGTTTCCTGCCCGCCACCTCTGGCACGGTGACCACCGACGGCCTCGACAACTTCGAGAACTCGCTCGAAGTGCGCCGCAAGATCGGCTACCTGCCGGAGAATGCCCCCCTCTACCTCGACATGGTGGTGCGCGACTTCCTCCTCTTCGTCGCGCGCGTCCGCGGCCTTGCCCCCGACACCCGCCGCCGCCGCCTCGATGAGATGGTGCGGGTGTGCAACCTCCAGAAAGTCTTCCTCCGCCCCATCGGCGAACTCTCCAAGGGCTACCGTCAGCGCGTGGGGCTGGCGCAGGCGCTCATCCACGACCCCGACTTCCTGCTGCTCGACGAGCCGACGGCGGGGCTTGACCCCAACCAGATTTTCGAGGTGCGCAACGCCATCCGCGAGATCGGTCGCACCAAGACCATCATTCTCTCCACCCATATCCTCCAGGAAGTCAGCGCCATGTGCGGCCGCGTCATCGTCATCGACCGCGGCCGCAAGGTGATGGAGGGCAACCCCGCCCGCCCGTCCGAGATGCTCACCCCGGCCGCCGCCGCCCGTTTTTCGCGGGTAGTGGCCACCGTGGCGGGCGCGGGGGTCTCGACCGAGACGGTGGCGGCCGCGTTCGGGCAAGAGCGCTTCGCGCGCGATCTGGCCTGCGCCCCGGCCGGCGACGGCGCCGTGACCGCCACCATCGCCTTGGCCGACGACGGCGCGGGCGCGGCGGAGGCGATCTTCCGCAAGACGGTGGCGCTCGGCTGGGCGCTGCGCGAACTGCGCGTTTCGGGCGCGACGCTGGAAGACGCCTTCCGCGAACTGACCACCGGCGAGACCCAGGCCGACCGCCCCGCGCCGCTCACCGGGAAGGCGGGCGACATGGCCGGGAATGGCGGCGGCTGGGTGGCTTCCGCGCCTCACCCGGCGCCGGCGGCGACCCCCGATCATCGATCCTAGGATCTTCCCGTTTCTTCCCCGACCCACGCATTATGGGCGAGTTCATCATTCGGTCCTGTGTCATCCTCTTTCTGGCCGGGTTCCTGGGGCTGATCCTTTTCGGCCTCATGAACCGCGTGGTCCGCGCGGTGATGGTGCGGGAGTTGCGCAACTCCTTCGACTCGCCCATCGCCTACGTGTTCATCATCCTCTTCCTGCTGGCCACCGGCGTGATGTACGCCTGGGTGGTGAAGGGGGGAATGTTCTCGAAGGCGCTCGGCGTCGCCCAGGTAGACACCTTCTTCCAGTGGATGCCGCTCTACCTCTGCCTGGTCGCGCCGGCCGTGACCATGCGGGTCTGGGCCGAAGAGAAGCGCACCGGAACCTACGAGGTGCTGCTCACGCTCCCCGTGCGCGACACCGAAGTGGTGCTGGGCAAGTACCTGGCCGCGGCCGCCCTGGTGACGCTGGCCATCCTGCTGACTTTGTCCACGCCCCTCATCGTCGATTCCCTGGCCGACTCGGCCGGCCTCGACTGGGCCGAGGTGACCGGCTACTACGCCGGCTCCGTGCTGGTCGGCCTGATGTACGTGGCGGTGGGGGCGTTCGTCTCCAGCATCACGCGCGACCAGATCATCGCCTTCCTGGTGTCGCTGGTGCTGCTCGCCGCGCTCTGGGCGCTGGGGCTGCCGGATTTGCTGAACGAGTGGCCGCGTCTCTCGGAGTTCTTCCGCGCCATCTCCCCCGGGGCGCGGTTCGAGAACGTGGCGCAGGGGGTGCTTGACAGCCGCGACATGCTTTACTTCTTCAGCGCCACGGCCCTCGGTCTGGTGCTCAACCTCTTCACCGTTTCCGCGCGCAAGTGGCGGATTTGACCATGCGGGATCAGAAGCGCGTTTTCGTCCTTTTCGCCGTCGCGGGCACGCTGCTCACGGCGGCGCTGCTCGTCGTGTTGAACGTGCTGGCGCGCGAGAACCCCACGCGCTGGGATCTCACGGGGGACCAGCGGCACACGCTGAACGACTACACCCGCGACTTCTTCGAGAACCTGAAAGACGCCGTGCGCATCGAACTCCTGGCCTCGCCCGACGACGTGCTGCCCGCCAACCTGCTGAAGGAAAAGGAGCGGGTGAACGACACGCTCGACGAAATCCGGCGCGTGGCCGATCCGGTCAAGTGTCAGATCCGGCGGGTGACGCTGCGATTGCCGAAGGAGAGCATGACCACGGAAGAAAAGGTCGAGGCCTTCGAGAAGAAGACTGAAGACGTGATCAAGACCAACGAGGAGCGCTATGGCGTCACGCCGGTTCGTTTCGCCTCCACCGAAGGCACGGAAGTGCAGTTGGTCTACGGCTATTTCCATCTGCGGGTGGTCTCGGGAGACGGGCAGGAGATCATCCCGCTCTACGAACGGGCCGTGCGCGAGGGGCGGGAGGTAAGCCCCGTGGTGGACGACCTGGAGTTCGAGGTGGTCTTCGGCATCCAGGGCATCTGGGCACGCGGCGGCGAGGATGTGAAACGCCCGACGGTGGGGTTGTACGTCGGCCAGGATTCATTCCTGAACCGTAACCCGCGCATGAAGGAACTGGTCGGCGAACTGCAGCGTTTCTACCGCTTGGTCGACGTGAAACTGACGGAGTACGAGCCGCTGGTTCCGGAAGAAGTCGACACGCTCATCGTCATCGCCCCGGGGCTCGCGGAAGTAGACTATTCCGGCGGGGGAGGCGGCTTGACCCATCGCCTCACGTTCGACGAGAAGGCGGTTTACGCCATCGACCAGTTCCTGAGCCGCCCCTCTCGCCGGCGCGGGCTGAACGACACCGGCCTGCGGGAGGCGGGGGCCGACAGGCGCAACCTGATTCTGATGCTGGATCGCTGGATGGTGGCCTTCGACCCGGAGGGGGGCAACCCCAAGACCGCCTACAGGGTCGACACCGGCCTGGACGATTTCCTCGCGCACGTCGGGCTGCGCCTGACCGACGAAATGGTCGCCCACCCGCCGGCCGCGGCCGCCAATCACACGTGGTATTCCCTGCGCCGTATCAACACCCCGTTCGGTCCGGCGATCGGGCGCATCCCCGAGGAGATCAAGTATCCGTTCGCGCTGCGGCTGCGCGGG
>JACQVU010000526.1 GCA_016209585.1 Planctomycetota bacterium | reverse complement strand
TCGGGGGTCAGGCGGAGTACCGCGGTGTTGGGTGCTGGGTGTTGGGCCCAGCACCCAGCACCCAAAGGCGGGGGAGCGGGGGAGAAGTTATCCGTTGTCAGGGGGAAAACGTCTTCCCGATAGCACTACAAACTGAGTACTGTCGACCGGGCCGAACGTGTAACCGTTCACCTCCTCCAGAGATTTATCCGCAGATGACGCAGATGAACGCAGAAGTCGCCGGAGGGCGAGAGATGAAGGAGGGGCAAAGGTCGCCGGATGAAGGTTTTGGGTACGAAACGACGTCCTGTCCGGCTTACCTTCCTTTGGAAATCTGCGTTTCTCTGCGTCATCTGCGGATGTTCGTCTGCGGCTGCCCAGGCGGGTGAACGGTTACCCGAACGCTGACAACCGCGCCGGTCTTTTCCGGACGCAACGTCACGCCTCTTGACATCACCCCCATATTTTCCATTTTAGCCATTGAAGTGGATGAGCGGAGAGTGGTATCATAGAGTTTTGTAGATGTAGTTCGATATGGACAGAGGCGAGTAAGCGCGCTTCTCCATTTTTCTCGTAACTTGGCCCATCCTCCACACAGACCTCATGACCGAACCGAGCACGATTCACTCCCGGATCAAAGACCTGCGCATGCGCGTCTCCGGCTACCGCGGCCAGAAGCGGTTCGCCGAGAAGACCAACATCAACCAGAAGACGCTGTCGCGGTACGAGAAAGACACCAAGCCCACCGCGCCGGCTCTCGGGAAGATGGTGAAGATCACGCACTGCAACCCCTTCTGGCTGCTCACCGGCGAAGGGCAGATGTTCGACCCCAACGCCTACCAGTTCACCCCGCGCACCGACGGCGGCGGCGGCCTGCCCAACGGCACCGTCATGTGCTTCGGCACCGTCAAGTGCGGCGAGTACCCTCCGCCGGCTGAAGGCACGGCCTACCCGCAGGACATCGGCGTCGACTACCGCCACCCCGGCCACTACGCCCTGATCGCGGAGGGTGAGAGCATGGCCCCCACCATCCGCCCCGGCGATCTCCTCATCCTCGAACGGGTGACGGGGGAAGAGGTGGTGGTGCCCGACGGCGGCATCGTCGAAGCCTCGGTGCAGACCTCCGAGATCTCGTTCAACACCGTGAAGCGGCTCTACCAGAACGAGGTCTACGTGGAGTTGCGCCCCGAAGTGCCCGACGAGCGCGACAGCGAACGCCGCGGCATCGTGCTGGTGCGCACCTCCAAGAAGGGGCGTTTCAAGAACCGCGCCGGCGCCGAGGTGAAGTTCACCATCGAAGGCGTCCTCCGCGGCCTCCACCGGCGGTTTTGACGGCGGGAGCGCGGCCGTTCGTAGTGCGCCCGTGAGGGCGTCGGTTCCCGCGTGCGTGCGCGCGCCCCGACCCCCAACCCCCGAGAGAAGTTATCAGTTGTCAGTCGTCAGCCGACGACGCGCTCCAGTTCCCGACCCCCGATCCCCAACCCTCAACCCCTCGCCCCCAACCCCCGGTCAGGGTTTCGCGTCGCGCGCGCGACCGCCCGCGACGGCGGTTGATCCCGGTCGCGCGCCGGCGCGACCGTCGTGGCCGCCCGGGCAGCGGCGCCCATTGTGGCCGTGGCCGTTCGAGTGACGCCCGTTGCCGTGGCCGCCGCCGTGGTTCTCGCCGTTGCCGTTGCCGTTGCCGATGCCGTCGCGGTCGCCGCTCCCGTGGCCGTTCCCGTTCCACTCGCGGTCGGCGTCCGCGGCGGCGCCATCCAGGGTCTCTTCGGACCTTCCCGGCGCGGCGCGGATTTCAAGAGGCAGCGGCTCGCCCTCGTCGCGGTAGCCGGTGTCCACCTTGCGGATCAGGTCGGCGACGTAGCGGGTGTTGTACGGGTTGCGCTTCGGCGACTTCGCCCCCCGCACATGCATATTGTAAATCATCGGCGGTTCGATCTCCGCCAGGCCGAAACGGGGAACAACCCTGTAGGTGTGCGGCGACGACGCCATGGCTCTCCTTGACGCGCCGTTAACAGCCCGTCACGGGCCGTCAGCCGGGCGGCTTCTCGCTCCGGGGGCGCCAACGTCCATCAGCGCCGGGAGCGCCCGTGTTTAGCAGCCCGTCGATGAAATCCCGACAGGCTGCTAGCCCACTGGGGGGCGGCCGGGGGGGCGCTTCCCCGGAAGGAGGGGGCGCGCCCACGTCCGGCGGCGGCGCTCGCGGAATTGCGGCGGCCGCGGGATGCGCCCGCGAACACGGGCGCCATCAGGGGTGTTCGGGCGGGGATATCTGAGGCTGGTCGAAGCAAGCGCGAGGGGTTCGACCGGCCCTTGTCGGGCCGCGCGGTCGGCCGCGCACCCCGACACCCATCCTGTACTCGACGGGGCTGCCACCGGTTCGTGGATTCCCCGTCACATTTCCGTCATCGCGGCGCGAGGTCGCGGCGCCCGCGTCGCCGGAGCGAGCGAGCCGGGGCGGCGCCGCGCCGCCTGTCAGAACTGGTAGTAGATGAACTCCGGCGCGTCGGAGGGGGTGAAGAGAAAGAGCAGAAAGCCCACCGCCGCCAGGAAGAGAGTCCAGGCACGAAGCGGCCAGGCGGCCACGCGGGCCGGCAGTTGGCCGCGAATGGTGGAAACGAGGTGGAGGAGCACGAAGAAGCCCGCGAAGGCCAGCGCGCGGCGGGCCTCGTCCGGCAGCCGGAAGGAGTCGCCCCAGATGAGCCACGGGGCGGCGAGGAAGCGGTGGAGACAGAAGTGGAGGTCGCGGGTGTCGCGCAGCAGAAAGACCAGCCAGGCGAGGAAGACGCAGTACTGGGTGAGCGCCCAGGAGAGAGCGGCGTGGAGGGCGCGGGCCGGGCGCGGCCAGCGGGCCGGGTCCGGCGCGAACCGTTGCCAGAGTCGGCCCACGCCGAGGTAGCCGCCGTGGAGCGCGCCCCAGAGGACGAAGTTCCACGACGCGCCGTGCCACAGGCCGCCCAGGAGCATCGTGATCATGAGGTTGGCCGTGGTCCGCAGCGGCCCGCCGCGGTTGCCGCCCAGCGGGATATACAGGTAGTCGCGCAGCCAGGTGGAAAGGGAGATGTGCCAGCGGCGCCAGAAGTCCTGCACGCTGCGCGCCGCGTAGGGGGCGTTGAAGTTCATGGGCAGGCGGACGCCGAGGAGGGCGGCGCTGCCCAGGGCCATGTCGGAGTAACCGGAGAAGTCGCAGTAGATCTGCACGCCGTAGAGGAAGGCCCCGACCACGATCTCGAACGGCGAGGCGTCGACCGGCGCGCCCCCGAATCCCTCGCCCAGGTGGAAAATGCGGTTGACCCCCGGCGCGAGGTTGTCGGCCACGACCACCTTTTTCACCATTCCCCAGGCGAGCAGCGTGAGGCCGTACTGGAGGTTCTCGGCGTGGATCACCAGCCGCTTCCTCAACTGGGGCAGGAGGTCGGCGGCGCGGACGATCGGCCCGGCCACCAGTTGCGGGAAGTAGACGACGAAGAGCGCGAACTCCCGGAAACTCTCCGCCGGGAGCAACTTCTTGCGGTAGATGTCGATGGTGTAGGAGAGGGTCTGGAACGTGTAGAACGAAATGCCCACCGGCAGGATGATGG
>JACQVU010000525.1 GCA_016209585.1 Planctomycetota bacterium | reverse complement strand
TGGGTGCTGGGTGTTGGGTGCTGGGCCCAACACCCAGCCCCCAGCCCCTAACACCGCGGTACTCCGCCCGCCCCTCGCCCCTCGCCCCGCCCCGGCGCTGGCGGCCGGCGCCGGCCTCGTGCTGGTGTTCGGCTCCATGTTGCTGCTCAACGGCTGGCATGACGCCGCGGAGCCGCGGCTCGGCGCGCGGCCGTTGCCCCTCGTCGTCGCCCCGGCGCGGCTCGACGCTCGTCCGCCCCCGCCTCCCCCGCCCCGCCCCGCGCCCCGCGAAAAAACGCGCCCCGCGCCCCGCGCCCGGGAGGCGCGGCGCACGGCCTCGCCGCTTCCGGCCCGGCGGGCGGCGATGGCGGCGGCCAACGTCAAGGGAGTGCGCGACCTGGACCCGCTGGCGTTCGCGGTCGCCGACCTTGACGGCCAGGGCGGCGCGGGCGGGAATGGGGCGTCGATATTCGACGAGGCTTCCACCGACGTGCTGCCGCAACGGATTCTCGCCCCGGCGCCGCCCTACCCCGAGGACGCGCGCCGCCGCGGCATCGAGGGCCACGTTGACCTGCGCGTGCTGGTCGACGAACGCGGCGCCGTGCGCGAGGTGGTGGTGGTGGGAGTCTCCCCGCCGTCGGCCGGCGTGTCACTGGAAGCGGCGGCCCGCGCGGCCGCGATGCGGTGGCGCTTCCAGCCGGGGCGGGTCGGCGCGCGCGCGGTGGCCTGCTGGTTCCGCACGGGGGTGACATTCCGTCTGGACGATTGAGGCTCATGTCCCTTCGCAGCGGGCCGCACTTCTTCCTCTTCACGGCGCATCTCGCCAGCGTCCTGGCCGGCTGCCGGTCAGCCGATCTCGCCCCGACCGAAGGCGGCGCGCCCCTCGCCGTCGCCGCCGGCGCGCATACCCGGCGCGGGCTGGAGGCGGTGGACCTCGCCCAGTTCGTGGAGGCCGCCGGCCACTTCGACCGCGCGCTAGCCGCCGGCGAGAGCGGCGGGGCGCTCTACTACGGCCTGGGCCGCGCACGCTTCGCCGCCGGCCAGACGGCATCGGCCGAGCAGTGCTTCCGCGCGGCGCTGGTTTTCGAGCCGCGCTCCGCCGCCGTCGCGGCTTGGTTGGCGCGCTGCTGTTACGTAGAGGGGCGCTTCGCCGAGGCTGAAACGCTCTGCGCCGAGGCCGGCGCCGCCCATCCCCTCCATCGGGAGTTGCTGCTGGTGCGCGGCCATGCCCTCGTGCGCCTGGATCGGGGCGATGAGGCCGTGGACTGCTTCGAGACCCTGCGCCTGGCCGGCGATGCCCCGCGCGACGCGCTGCTGGCGCTCGGCGACCTCTACGCCACCCGCGGCCTGCCCGACGAGGCCGCCCGCGTCTACCAGGAGGCGCTGGCGAGCGGCTCGCCCTCCATCGACGACCGCCTGCGCCTCGCGCAGGTCATGCTGGAAGCCGGCCGCGCCGACGACGCCCGGCCGATGGCCCAAGCCGCCGCCGCCCAGGACCCCAACCGCTTCGAGGCCCAGGCGCTGCTTGGCGACATCCTTCGCGCCCTGGGCCGCGACGCGGAGGCCGCCGCGTATTACAAAAGCGCCGCGGTGCTCTCTCCCGCCGCCGGTGGCCCGCGGATCGCGCTGGCTGACATCGCGCTCTCGAAAGACCGCCTCGACGAGGCTGAGTCCGCTTTCCGCGATGCGCTCACCGATCCGAAGTGCCGCGCCGCCGCCCACGCCGGGCTGGGCGACGTGGCGCTCCGGCGGCGCCGCTTCCCGGAGGCGCTGCGCCACTACCAGCGCGCGCTGGAGATCGAGCCGGCCCGCGCGGAGTACGCCGAAATGGTGCGGGCCTTGACCACGCGGGTCGAGTGAGCGTCCATCAACAACATGTCCAATGGCCATTCGCCCCCGAAACCCGGCGCCGGCGGTTCAAGGATGGGCGCCAATGGCCGGCTTGGGGCGGCAGAAAACGTCGGCGACAGGCCGCGCGCCCGCGAGCCGCGGGGGCGGCTCACCGGGAGCGCGGCTCCGGAAACAGCGAGCGTTCGCGGAGGCGAGGAGCGGAGCCGTTCAACTCGCCCCACTCGAGCCTCTCTCCGGTCATCGCCGGGTAGAGCGCCGCCAGTCGCGGCACAGCCGCTTCAGCCATGGCGAAAAACGCCGGGTCGATTTCAATTCCGATGGCTTCAGCGCCGACGGCCGCCGCCGCCGCCACCGTCGAGCCGGATCCCATGAACGGATCCAGGATCACGCCCCCGCCAAGGGGAAGCAACGCCCGTACAAACACCCGCAGCAGGTGCTGCGGTTTCAGAGAAGGATGATCGGCGATATCGCGCTCTCGAAGCGGCGTTTTGAAACTGGCGATCACGTCCGGAAGCGGTTTGTCGTCTTTGAGCATCCGCAGGCCGCCGGTCTCCCAGCGACGGAGGTTGTCGGCGACGGTGCGCTCCGAAAGCGACTTGCGAAACAGCATCCACGGCTCGTAATTGCCCCGTGGTGACACGCAAACTCCGGGAAACTCGCGCTCCGCGTTCTTCGGCCGATCTCCGCCTCGAAACCCGTGGTAGACGCGCAGAATGGTCGCCCGGTTCTCGAACCCGGCGGCCACCAGCGCGCGTTGCACGTACATCTGAAGCATCGGGTTGCCGGCGATCAGCACATGTCCTCCCGGGCGCAATTTCGGGAGAACGGCGTTGGCCCAAGTCGTGAAAAACCCCTCGATGTCGTCCTTCTGACCGGGCGTGAGCACCGTGAAGCGCGGAAGCGGTCGACGCTCACAGCCGTCCCACTTCGGGGGAATTCGCCACACGCCACCCCGCCCCGCCCGCAGTTTCGCCACTTCGCCGGACGAAAACTCGACGAGGCCATATGGAGGGTCCGTGCAAATCGCGTGCAGCGAATTGTCCGGCAGCAGGGGAAGGTGGCGAAGGCAGTCGCCCTGGATCAACCGGGGGACGGGCATGAGTTCAACCTCCTCTAACAACTATATCGGAAGCAAGGTGAACAAGAACACCGGTAGCCGCCGCACTGAAACCTACGTCACCACGGACGTGGGAACGGCCAAGCTGCGCCACGGCACGGTGTATCTCGACACGAGCCGTGTCGACGTTTCCCGGCGGCGCACTTCAACCGCCGTGCGGCCTCCGGCGCACTCCCCTTTCGCGAATCGGTCGGGCGCCGGCTCGCGGTCTCAACGCCGGGGCCAGGCGCCCGGAAACGCGCGGACTCCAACAGCATGAATTGCGCCGTCGCGCGCGCGCCGCTTCCGCGCGCACAAGCGGCAAGGAGCGACCCGCGCGATCTCAGGTTCAAAGACCCGTCCACGTGGCCCCTACCGCTGGGGGTCAGCCGCCGGCGCCGCCTCACGGGCACTCGCCGTTTGAGAAGTCGGAAGGTCGGGCGAGATCGACCGTGACGCGTGGTTTGGTTCCACTGTGCGGGGTGGAAAGGAAAGGAACGTACGGCCGCTCTTACGTTCCTGCTCCTTGATGTCGCGAAAGATCGCGTCCAAATCGTAATTGAACCGGGCCGCGTGGGAATCACGCGCGTTCCGGACCTCATCGACAACGGGGTCGTTCATGGCTATGCCTCCAGGAGCTCCTCGGGCGTGCAGATGATCGGTGCCTTGAGACCCTTGCTCGCGCAGACCGACTCGATCATGGGTCGCATCGCGGCATTCGCCAGGTGACGACAGTTCCACGTCAATAGGAAGGGTACTCCATTCGCGGCCGCGATGGCAATGTGCAGCGCGTCTTCCGCGGCTTTCGCCGGCAACGCACCGGCCAGGATCAGTTCTTTCGCCAGGGCCAGGGCTTCAGACGTCGTTTCCAGAAGGGGTATGTTGTTCAATATAGCAAGCCGCTCTTGCGCGGCTTGCGGATCACCGGCGCCGGCCTCTCCGAGAACCAACTGGGAGACGCACAGGTCGTAGGTCTCGCGACGGCTGGCCCACCAGTCACGCGTGATCCGCCGATGGCCGGCGATCACCACATCGCGGGTGGGCCGGGCCGTCAGGTAACTCACGACCGTGGTTTCAATGTACACGCGCTCACGCATGACACCCGGTTCCCCCAAGTTCATCCATCAACCCGTTCGAGCACGCCCTGACCGCCCGTACGGTGAGCGACCGACGCCCCAAGCCAGTTTGCCAGAAAGCCGCGCACAAACCAGAGGATGCGCAGCACCCAGAGCACGTGGCCGCCGGACGTTCCCCATGGTCGCTCGCACCGCAGCGAGAATCTTTCACTCCGGTTGACGACTTCGTAGCCCCTCGTGATGTGGTCATCGAAAACGCCGTCGAACGCCTTCCCAGCGGACGCCGGCGCTTCCACCCGCGTCCGGCGCATCCGATACGCGAGCAGGCGCGTCCGGCGCCTGCCCCCTTGCGTGGCCCCGCCGCGCGCGTTGCAATGTCGCCATGCCCCGTCTCAAACTCTCTCCCGGCAGCCCGGCGCCGGACTTCGACCTTCCCGGCGTGAGCGGCGCGAACACCTCGCTGGCCTCGCTGCGCCGCGCGCGGCTCAAGGTGGTGGTCTTTTCGTGTAACCACTGCCCCTACGCGCAGGCGTATGAAGAGCGCCTGGTGGCGCTCCAGCGCGACTACCAGCCGAAGGGGGTGGCGCTGGTGGCCATCAACCCCAACAACGAGCAGACCCACCCCGCGGACTCGCTGGCGAAGATGAAGGAGCGCGCCGCCGCGCGCGGCTTCAACTTCCCCTACCTGCGCGACGCCACCCAGCGCGCCGCCATCGCCTTCGGGGCGGAGTTCACGCCGGAGGTCTTCGTGCTGGACGACCGGAACGTTGTCCGCTACGTCGGCGGCATCGACGACAACTGGGAGAAGCCCGGCGCCGTGCGCCGCCACTTCCTGCGCGAGGCTCTTGACGCCCTGCTCGCCGGCCAGGAACCCGTCGCCGCCGTGACCACCGCGGTCGGCTGCACCATCAAATGGCTTCCCGGCAACTCGCCGAAATGAAGCGCCGCGCCGTGGCCGTCGTCGGCTGCGGCGGTCTCGGTTGCCCGGCGGCTGAGGCGCTGGCCCGCGCCGGCGTGGGGCGGCTCACGCTCATTGATTTCGACCGCGTGGAACTCGGTAACCTCCACCGCCAGCCGCTGCACGGCCCGCGCGACGTGGGGCGGCTGAAGGTGGAGTCCGCCGCCGCCGCGCTGGGGGTCATCGCGCCGGGGGTGGAGGTTCTTCCCCGCGCCCAGTTGCTGACGGCGGAGAACGCCCGGGATCTGCTCGCGGAGCACGACGTGGCCATTGACGCCACCGACAACTTCCCCGCGAAATACGCCGTGGCTGACGCCTGCCTGGCGCTGGGCCTGCCGCTGGTGCATGCCGGCGTGCTGCGCTGGGGCGGGCAGGTGATGACCATCGTGCCGGGGCGCACGGCGTGTTACCGCTGCGTCTTCCGCGAGCCGCCGGCGCCGGGCGCGGTTCCGGCCTGCTCGCAGGCGGGGGTGCTGGGGGCGGTGGCGGGCGTCGTCGGCGCGCTCCAGGCCCGCGAGGCGCTGGCGTTGCTACGTGGCCGGTGGCCGGCCTCGGCCGACGCGCTGCTGGTTTACGACGGCGCGCGCGGCGGACTGCGGCGCGTGGCCGTGGCCCGGCAGGCCGATTGCCCGGCCTGCGGCGCGCCGTCGGGTTCCGCGCCCCGCGCGCCCGGTCAATTGCACATCGGCCGCGTGGTTTGTGCAAATTCCGAAAAATAGGCTGACAGCCCGTACGCCGCGCGCCAGAATAGCCCCGCTTTTCCGGTGAAGCGCGGGCGCCGCGGCGACCCGCCGGGCATGGCGCTGGACGCGGGCTGCAAGGTGCGCCCCGCGCGGCGCGGGCGCCCTCGCCGGCGAAGAACAGGAGGGATGGGTATGACACTTCGCCACGCACTGCTCGCCGCGCTGGTCGCGGGGGCGGTCGGCCTGCCGCCGGCCGCGGCCTTCTCGCAGGAGAAGGGAACGGAGAAAAAGGGGGAAGCGCTCGAAGACGAGTTCGACAAACTCTTCGGGCCGGAGAAGAAGGAAGAGCCTCCCGCCGCCAAGCCGGGGAAGGAGGCCGCCAAGCCGGGTGAGAAGCCGGCGGCCCGCCCCACCACCCGCCGCCCGCGCGCCGAAAAGCCCAAGCCCGACGAGAAGCCGGCCGCCGGCGAGGAGCCGGCGCCGGGCGCCGACGCCGCCCGTCCCACGGTGGACGAGTTGTTCAAGAAGACCCTCGCGGCGCGGGAGGCCTGGGAGCGGGCTGACGCCGACCTTCGCGGCTTCAGCAAGGAGATCGCCGCCCGCGCCGGCGATGAGTTCCGTGGCCGCATGGAGTCCGTGCAGGGCGAGGCCCGCGGCCTCGAGGAAGAAAGCGCCGCGATCCAGCAGGAGATCGAGGCGCTCTCGAAGAAGAAGGAAGAGATCGACGCCCGGCGCAACGCCATGCTCCGTGACGCCATGCAGAAACATGGCGCCGCCCTCCAGGAACGGGCGCGCGACGAAGCCGCCCGCACCAGCGAACTCCAGCAGAAGGCCGCCGCCGCCTGGCGCGAACTGGCCGAGATCACGGCCCAGAAATGGGCCTTGGCGCCGGCCGAGCGCGATGAACTGCTGGCCCGCCTCTGGGACGCCCGCATCGAGCATGAACTGGCCGGCGCGGCCAAGGCTGGCGCGTCCAGCGAGGAGATCGGCGTCATCCGCCAGCGCCTCGAAGAAGAAAAGGCCGCCGAACTGGCCTTGAATCCCATCCAGCGCGAGGCCAAGAACCTCCGCGAGGGCTTCGGCCGCTGGTTCCGCGACGTGGGCGAAGGCGTCACCAACGCCCTCCGCTCCTGGGGCGTCGATCCCAACGCGCCCAAGGGGCCGGCCGACGGCGACGCCGACAACGAGTTCAAGCGCCTCGACGAAGACCTGGCCGATCTCTTCGGCGAGACCCCGGCCAAGCCCGCCCCCGGCGCGGCTGAAAAGAAAGTACCGGGAAAGACCGCTGAGAAGGCTCCCCCGGCTGAGAAAACCCCGGAGAAGAAACCGGCCACGCCGAAGCGCCGCTCCGCCGCCGGACAGTGATCCAACCCCGCGAACGCCGGCGTGCGGCGAACCCTACCGAGCCGTCCCAGCCCCCAAGGCTGGGACGGCTCGCGCGTTTCGTGGTGTCTCCAGCCCCCCCCGCGCCCCTCGTCCCTCGTCCCGCGCCCCGATCCCACAGCACCGCCCACCGTGAACCTCTGTACGTGGCGCCGGACAACTGAAAACTGACAACTGAAAACTGACAGGCCAAGTGAAAAGCCTTGTCGCTGTCGTCTCCCGGTGGCTAGGTTGAACTCGGTGAAAGATCAAGGCCATGGCCTCGCCAACATCTCCCGTGGATCTGCCGTTCGCCGCCCGATTCCGTGATGGCGTCTATCAATGGCGCGTGCCGCTGGTTCTCTACTCCGCGCCCGCCGTGATGCGCGCGTGCCAGGCCTTCCTGGATCGCTGGTTCGTGCGCCTGGACGACGACCCGGCCGACGCCGCCCGCGCGCTGGTCTCTGTTCGCCCCCGCGGCGGCGATCTCTCCGACGCCGCTCTCCTGCACGTGCTCGACGAGTGGTTCGGCGAACTGCTCAACGTCGAACTCCGCGACGACCTGCAAGCAACCGTCGGCCGGCTGCGCGAGATCATCGTCGGCCGCGCGCTCCACGCCGCCCGGCCCGACCCCTGGACAGCCCAGGACGCCGGTGGCGAAGACTGGCTCGAAGACCCCCTGGGCATCGCCGTCCCCTGGGAACAGAAGTACGGCAAGGGGAAGAAGGGCGGCGAATGGACCTACATGAGCGGCGCCGCCGGCGACCACCCGCCCAGCGACGCGGAGCAG
>JACQVU010000533.1 GCA_016209585.1 Planctomycetota bacterium | reverse complement strand
GGGGTGGAGCGAAGACGCCCCGCGCCCGACAGACAAGAAGGGAGAGAGATTATGGCTACGAAGCGGAACGTGTTCGGCAGCATCATCACCCGTGCGCCGCGGCCGGGGTACTACACGGAATTCGTGTGGAACGGCCAGCGGTATCGGCGGTCAGCGGGGCCGACGCGGGAAGCGGCCAAGAAGAAACTATCGACCGCGCATGCGCTGCTCAGCGGGGGCGCGACCATTGACGCCGTGCTCGCCGATGTGTTCGGCGACCGGCGCGGGAGTCGGCTCACGTTTCGGGACGCTTCGGTTGAATACTTGGCGGCGGCGAGGAAGAAGAAGAAGGCGAGCACGGTGGAAGTGGACGGGTTCCGCCTCGGCGCGATCTGCCGCGCGCCGTGGTCGGGCAAGTACCTGGTGGACATCGGCGCCGATGAAATCGAACGCTGGGGCCGGCAGCGCGCGGAGAGCGACGTCAGCGGGGCGGCGGTCAACCGCGACTTTTCGTTGATCTCGGCGCTGTTTCGCTGGGCGGCGCGCATGCGTTACTGCGACACCAACCCCCTGGCGGGCGGCAAGGTGGAGCGGTTCAGCGAGCGGGGGCGCGCGCGGGAAACCTATCTCGATCCGGGTGAGGCGCGGGCGTTGATCGCCGCTGCTGATGACCTGGTGCGCCCGGTCCTTCTCGCCGCCATTCACACCGGGGCGCGGCGCGGGGAGTTGCTGTCGCTCCAGTGGCGCGACGTGGACCTGACGGCCGGCTCGATGACCATCCGCCCGGAAGTCGAGAAGTCCGGGCGCGGGCGCGTGGTTCCCCTGACTCCCACTTTGCGTGCCGCGCTGGCGGACCTCAAGGCGAAGCGTCAAGTTATCGCCCTGGACGGGAGCGATCCGGTCTTCACGGCGAAGGCGGGCGCGGCGCTCCCTCTCACCGACGCCATCCTGGGAGCGAGGCTCAAGGCGGCGGTCGCCCGGTGCGAAGCGATTCCCGCCGACAAGAAGCCCAAGGTCACGTTCCACGCGCTGCGTCACTCCGCCGCGTCGATGATGGTGGCGGCGGGTGTCAGCCTGTTCGACGTGGGGAAGATTCTGGGTCACACCAGCCCGCAGGTGACGATGCGGTATGCGCACTTCGCGCCGGCGGCCGCGAAGTCGGCCATCGACCGGCTGGCGGGCGCGTTGGCCGATCCCACCATCGGCGCCGGCGGTTCCGAATCCGCGCGCGTGGACGGGTAGCGGCGGTTTCGTCGAGGCGCGCCACAGTGCGGAGCCAGCCCCCGATCCAAGCCGGTCTGGGAGGCGTCCATTGCGACTCTTCACGCCCCCAATCCGTATCGGCAACACCCCCTGGGACACCCCCTGGGAAACAGACTTCTTCATAACTGCTTGAGCATAAACAGGTTACGGAAGTACACGGCTGGTCTCGAAAACCAGTGTACGGGCAACTGTACCGGGGGTTCGAATCCCCCCCTCTCCGTTCCGTTCCGTTTTGTCGCCGGTTCCGCGCGTCCATTCAAGTCGGCCCCGACGCGGACCGAATAGGGAAGAGAGCGTGTCGCCGTGGGACGCGCGCGCCGCGCCCGCCTCCCCGTCACGCCCTCGGTCTCCCACACGGTCCAGGAGCGGCCATGCCCATCAGCGTCATCTGCGACAACAACTCCTGCCGCAAGTCGCTCAAGATCAAGGACGAGTTCGCCGGCAAGATCGTCGAGTGCCCCCGCTGCGGCGGCAACATCCGCGTGCCGGACTACCATCTGCAGCAGCAGTTCCTCGAAGCCGAGGAGAACATCGCCTCCCGCGTGGTCGAGGAGCGCCTGGGCGCCGTGCTGGCGCTGAAGAAACTGGGCGATCCCTTCGGCTTGCCGCTGATCTACGACCGGGTCGCCGATCCCGCGCCGGTGGTGGCCGACGAGGCCCTGCTCGCGCTCCTGGAGGGCAAGGAAGCGGCGCGGCCCTTCCTGGCGCGCTTCTTCCAGGAAGAGCACGACGCCGTCCGCCGCCTGATGAAGGTGGCCGACAAGCGCCGCTCGGCCGAGGCCCTGGACTTCATCTGCACCCTGGTCGAGGAGAACAAACTGTCGGAGCAGTACGTCTCCGAGATGGTGCCCCTCTTCGCCCGCATCCAGAACCGCCGCGCTCTGCCCACGCTGGAGGCCATCCGCCGCCGGTACCCGAACCTGGAACAGCTCGTCCAGGCCGCCATCGGCCGGCTGGAGCACCCGGAGTCCGGCGTGGCCACCCTCTACAAGGGCGTGCGCCCGCTCGAAAAACTCGGCAAACTCGGCTGCCTGCCGGTCCTGCTCGCGCTCCTCGCCGGCGGCGTGGCGTTGCTCGTCCGATAGCCCGTCGGCGGGGCCGGCCCCGCGCTCACCCGCAATGGTAGGTGCAGGCGATCAGCCGGCACTTCCAGGCGCGCCCCTCGAACATAATGGTCCGCGCCGGCCCGCGCCCCGAGGCCGCTCCGTCGCCCCCTTCCCGCCCTTCGCTCCTTTCCCGCCCTGCTCGCCCTTCGCTCCCCGCCGCGCCACCCGAAGCATCCGAAACGTCCGCGTCCGCCTCCGGTTCCTTCGACCAGTCCACCGCCTCGGTGGCCTTGGCCACGGTGTAGTTGTGGAAGTAGGGGTCCGCCTGCTTCTCGCCCACGCCCGGGATCGGCCCCTGGACGAGAAGATCCCCGGGCTGAATGTCGCCACCGGTCTCAGCCACCAGGATCAACCCGTCGCCCAACGCGTTGAAGGAGATCGCCGGCTTCGACCGGTCGAACCCCGCCATCTGGTGGGGAAACTCGCTCTCCGTGAAGACGCCGATCACCGCCGGGTCGCGCCGCCCGCGCGCCAGCCGAACCTTCACCAGCGCGCGCGTCATGCCTCGGGTAACCACCTCGCCCGTGGCCGACAGGATCATCCCCGGCGCCCAGCCCCCCGCCTCCTCGTCCGTCTGGCCGGCGTGGCCCCCCGTGAACGTGTTGTAGGCCACCTCGTTGTTGATGTTCCCCACCTCCCCGCCGGAGTCGTGGAAGGTGACGAACTTGTCGGTGGCCCCAACGGAGGCGTCGCCACTGAAGCGCAGGCGGAGGATCTCCTTGCCGTCGGCGGCCTGGGCGTTCACGAACTCCGCCACGGGATTCGTCGTGCTCGCTTGTACGTTGAGGCGATACGTGTTTGTGAAGGCGCCGATGCCCACGTTGCCCGCGGAGTCGATGCGCAGGGCCTCGGCGCCACCGGTGGCGAAGTTGAGCGTGTCGGCCGCGCTCTGGAAAATCCCGGTGTTCGCGTCGGCGATGAAACTCAGCGCCGGCGCGGCCTCGGTGTTGGTCATGGTGCCGAGCAGCATCTGCCCGGCGCTGATCCGCAACCGGTCGATGCCGGTGGTGGCGAAGTCCAACTGGTCGGCGTTCGACCGGTAGATGCCGGTGTTCGTGTCGGCGGTGAAACTGAAGGCCGGGGCCGGCGCCTCCCCCGACATGCCGGCCAGAACCTGCGTGGTGGTGACGCTCAGCCGCTGCGCGCCGCCGGTGGCGATGTCGAACGTGTCAGCCGCCGAGGCGTAGAGGCCCGTGTTGATGTCGCTGACGAAACTGAAGGCCGGCGTGGCGGCCGAGCCGAGGATTCCGAGGCCCAGACCCGCGCTGGACATGTTCAACAACTGCGCGCCGCCCACGGTCACGTCCAGGTTGTTCGCGGCGCTGGAGTAGATGCCCGTGTCGCTGTCCCCGGAGAAACTGAACGCCGGCGCGCCGGCCACGCCCAGCGTCCCCACCCGGATGCCGTTGCCGGAAACGTTGAGCGCCTGCGACCCGCCGGCCGCGATGTCAACGTTGTTCGCGCCCGAAGAGTAGAGACCGGTGTCGGGGTTCGCCACCCAGGACCAGGCCGGCGTGGCGGAGGTCCCCAGCATGCCGGCCCGCAGCGCGGCGGAGGAGATGTTCAGCGCCTGCGTCCCGCCCACGGCGAAATCGACGTTGTCGGCCGTGGAGGAGTAGATGCCGGTGTTGGTGTCCGTCGTGAAACTGAGGCTGGGCGCGCCGACCACCCCCAGCGTGCCCACCCGCACGGCGGCCGCGGAGACGCTGAGCCGCTGCACGCCGCCGGTGGCGATGTCGAGGTTGCCGGCCGCCGAGGAATAGAGGCCCGTGTTCGTGTCGCTGGTGAAACTCCACGGCGGCGCAGTCACCAGGCCGACCGTCCCGACCTGCAGGCCCGTGGCCGAGACGTTCAACCGCTGGATGCCGAGAGTGGCGATGTCTACGTTGTTCGCCGCGGAGGAATAGATGCCCGTGTCGGTGTCGCCCGTGAAACTCCACGCCGGCACGCCGGCCGAACCGAGCATCCCCGCGCCGATGGCGTTGGCCGATATCGCCAGCCGCCGCACCCCGCCGGTGGCGACGTCAAGCAGGTTCGGCCCGCTGCTGTAAATGCCCGTGTCGCTGTCGCCGGTGAAACTGAAGGCCGGCGCGCCGACCACGCCCAGCGTGCCCACCCGCATGCCGGTGCTGGCGATGTTGAGCCGCTGCACGCCGCCGGTGGCGAAGTCGAGGTTGTCGGCCAGCGAGGAGTAGATGCCCGTGTTCGTGTCAGCCAGGAAACTGATCGCCGGCGCGCCCACCACCCCCAGCGTGCCGATGGCCGCGCCGGCCGAGGAGATGTTCAACCGGCGCACGCCGGCCGTGGTGACGTCAACGTTGTCGGCGCCCGACGAATAGAGGCCCGTGTCGGTGTCGGCGGTGAAACTAAAGGCCGGCGCCGTGGCCACGCCCAGCGTGCCCACCAGGGCGCCGGACGGCCCGACGCTCAGCCGCAGCACGCCCCCGCCCGCGATCCCCACGGTGTCGGCGGCCGGCCCGTAGAGACCCGTGTCGCTGTCGGTCGTGAAAGAAATCGAGGGCGTCGCCGCGTCGCCCACCGTGCCCACCAGCGCGGCCGTGGAGGTGATCCGAAGCATGCCCGACCCCCCGGCCGCGAAGTCGAGCGTGTTGGCGGCGGAGGAGTAGACGCCGGTGTCGGGGTCCGAGACGAAGGCCAGCGCCGGCGTCCCCGCCGACCCCAACGGGCCAAGGCGCAAACCGGCGGCGGTGACGTTGAACGCCATCGTGCCTGCGGCCGCCAGGTTGAGCGTGTCGGCCGCGGAGTTGTAAAGGCCCGTGTCGCTGTCGCTGGTGAAGGTGATCGCCGGCGCGCCCACCGTTCCCGCGACGCCCACCCGCACCCCCGCCGACGAGAGGTTGAGAACCTGCGCGCCGGTGACCGCCACATCGACGTTGCCGGCGGCCGAGCGGTACAGCCCCGTGGTGGCGTCGCCGAACGTCAGCGCCGGCCCGCCCACCGCCCCGGCGGGAAGCGCCAGCGTGCCGGTCATCGTGTCGCCCGAGACGTTCACGTAGATGCTGTCGTACCCGCCCGAAGGCAACAGCAGCGCCGAGAGCGTTCCCGTCGTGACGTTGTTGGCGTTCAGCCCGGTGAGGAGCAGGCCGCTGAGCGCGGGGAGGGCGCCGGAGCCGTCGAGCAGCGCCAGTTGCCCGGCGCCGTTGAAGGTGTTGCCCTGCGTGGTGACGTTGGCGGAGAGCCGGGCATCGGGCAGCGTGCCGGAACTGAGGTTGGAGGCGTTGGTGTAGTACGACGCCGCCTGGCCGGCCAGCCGCTCCGCGTTGCGGGCGTTCAGCGCCTGCCCGGCCGGGAACAACTGCAACCGGGGGCTGAGCGTCTCGCCGTCGATCTGCACTTCGAGGAAGACGTTGGCGTTGTTCTGGAAGACGCCGCCCAGCGTGGACTCGCTTCCGGCCGTCAGGTTCGTGCCCAGCGTCGCCACATAGATGCCCTCCTCGACCGAGACCTGCCCCCCGCTGCCGAGCGTGTGGGTGTCGGTGATGAGCAGCGTGCCCGCGGCCGCGGCGTCGTAGAACCGGAAAAGCACGTCGCGGTCAGTGTCGTCGGGCACCCCCTCGGCGTTCGTCAACCGGCCCTGGAAAACCAACCTGTCGGGCGGGTCCACGGCGAACGCCACGCCGCCGCCGGTCAACGCCAGGAGCGCGACGACGAAGGCGAGAACGGGCGGGAAAAGACGACGCATGACCTTACTTGGGCGCCGGGTGCTCGGGCGCAGATGCCAATGAGGAACCCAGGAAACTAGGAAAATCGGAACGCGCCGGCCATCCTTTGGCGATGACACGCTTCGCCTCGAGTGTGGGCTTTGAGAAGTTCAGCAGCAGTCCGTGCTCTTGTCCGAGGGCTCGCAGGTAGGATCGCACGACCACGAAATGCACGTCCTCCAGGGCCTTGATGGCCTTGAGCTCGACGACGAATTGGTCGAAGACGAAGAGATCGATCCGGTGAAGGCCCACCACGGCGCCTTTGTACCGCACAGGAACGGTCATCTGTTGCTGGAAGGGAATCTCGCGTGCCCGCAACTCGATCGCCAGCGCGTTCTCGTAGACGGACTCGAGAAAGCCGGGGCCGAGGTCCTTGTGGACTTCAATGGCCGCGGCGATGATCTTGCCAGTCTCCTCTTCGAATTCCAACGTCATGTCACTTGGCCATTCCTGGGTTCCTGGGTTCCTGAGAGATGTCATCGCCCGTGAACGGTCATCCGCAGTGGTAGGTGCAGGCTGCCAGATGGCACCGGTAAACGCGGCCGTTCCACGAAAGCGTCGGGAAAGGCTCCACCCGCCGCCGGACGATCCGGCGCTGGGCGGAAACACCTCCGGGGGCGGAGAGCGTCTGCTCGCCCGCCTCTTCCTCCACCAACCGCCCCGCCGACCAGTCTACCCGTTCCGTGGCCTTGGCGACCGTGGTGCTTTGCCACCGGTCGTCTTCTTGCCTCTCGCCGTAGCCCGGAACCGGGCCGCAGGCGATGTAGTCGCCGGGTTCCAGGTTACCGGCGGAGTCGAGCACCAGCACCAGTCCGTCGCCCAGCGCGTTGTACGAGATGAGCGGGCGGGCGGGGTCCATGCCCTTCTCATGGCTTGTTGCCCGCGCCTCCGTGAAGACCCCGATCACCGCGGCGTCGCCGCGGCCGGATGCCAGGCGCACCTTCGCCAGCGCGCGCGCCATGCCGTGCGTCAGCGCCTGCCCGGTGGCCGAGAGAATCATGCCCGGCCGCCAGGCCGCGATGTCGTCGTCCGTCTGCCCCTCGTGCCCCCCGGTGAAGGTGTTGTACACGACTTCGCCCGTCACGCTGCCCACCTCGCCCGCGCTGTTGTAGAACGACATGAACCGGTCGGTGACCGGGATCACCGCGTCGCCGCTGAACCGGAGGCGCAGGCCCTCCTTGCCGCCGCCCCGGCTGTTGTCGATCTCCACCATCGTGCCCGCCACGTTGGCCTCCACCGAAAGCGTGAAGTTGGCGCTCAGCGTGCCCACCGCCAAGCGCTGGCTGCTGTCGAGCCGCATCCGCTCTATCCCGCCCAGGGCGAAGGCCAGCGTGTCAGCCGCGGGAACGAAGAGGCCCGTGTCGGTGTCGCTCAGGTTTGCCCAGGCCGGCCCGGCCTCCGACCCCAGCGTGCCCGACCACAGCCCCGCGCTGGAGACCCGCAGGCGCTCGACTCCGCCG
>JACQVU010000008.1 GCA_016209585.1 Planctomycetota bacterium | reverse complement strand
GGAGTGGATCTCGCACATGGCGAAGGAGTTCTTTCCGGGCGCGATCCACATCATGGAAGGGACCAGACGTTTCACGCCCGCCGCCGCGTCACCCGCGCGGCCAACGTCCGCCCCACACCCAAGGCCGCATAATCGGACAAGCACCCTCTCCCCTTCCCACGTTGCGTTCCGGTCCGCGTATATTATAGAAAGGTAGGAGCGTCGTCGTCCGCCGGGGGAGCCGGTCGTGAGTCACCTTGATCTTGACGAGAAGGAACTGGTCCGTCGCGCGCGGCGGGGAGATCGTCTCTCCTTCGCCCGGCTGGTGGAGGCGCACCAGGATCGTCTCTTCAACGCGGTGGCGCGGATGGTGGGCAACCGCGACGACGCCGCCGACCTGGTGCAGGAGGTGTTTCTCAAGGCCTTCCGCGCCCTGGACGAATTCCGGGAGGAGGCGCGCTTCTTCACCTGGCTCTATCGCATCGCCATGAACGCGGCCATTTCCCACCGCCGGCGGGCGCCCGCGCGCGGGCGGGTGGTGAGCCTCTCCGCCCCTGGCGGCGGCGCGGAAACCGAGGGGGAGCCGGGCCTCTCCCTTGACCCGGAGGACCCCGCCGGCGGGCCGGGGCGTGACGCGGAGTTGCGCGAGATGGGCGGCGCGGTGGAACGGGCCATCGCCGGCCTCCCGGCCGAAGAGCGGGCGCTGGTGGTCCTTCGCGACGTGGACGGCTGCACCTATGAAGAGATCGCCGAGGTCCTTTCCATCTCGCTCGCCACCGTCCGTTCCCGCCTGCACCGCGCGCGGTTGGACCTCCGCGGGCGGCTGGAGAAATGGCTCGGAGACTGACCGGGCCGGGAAGCCCGGTTTTTTGCGAACTTTTTCCGCCGCCGCGGGTCAAAGGCATGGAGGAGGCTTGAGGCGACGGCCCACGGGAAGATCATGCTCAGCGACGAACTCCGCGAACTCATCTCCGGCTACCTCGACGGCGCGCTCAGCCCCGAGGAGAAGGCGCGCGTGGATCAGGCCGTGGCCGACGACGCCGAGGCCCGCGAGGAACTGGAGCGCATGCGCCGGCTGACGGGAGCGATCCGTTCGCTGGAGCCGCTCTCAGCGCCGAGCGCTCTGGCGGGGCGGGTCATGGAGGCTCTCGGCGGCGCGGACTCGCCGGCCGGAGCGGCGGTGGACGGGCCGGGCGGCGGTGAGGCGGCCGGCGGCCGCGTGGCGACCGGACCGCGGCGCTCATCGGAGCTGCGGTTGCGCGCCCTTCCGCACGCCACGGGTGGTGGCGAGGGCGGCGAGCCTGCCGGCGCCGCGGAGAGCGAAGTTCGCGTTCCCATGTTGCGGCCCCAGGGGCTGGACGTGCTGCAGATCGCCGCCGTCGTCGCCTTCCTGGCGCTGGCGGTAAGCGCCGTGTTCTATTTCACGCCGGCCGACGACGTTCCCGCCTCGGAGAACAAGTCCGCGTCCGGGGAGTCCTCCACCAGCGGCCCGACCACGAACGAGGTCGCCCGCGCGCCCGCCCCCGCGCCTTCCGCCCCTTCCGCGTCCGCGCCCACCGAATCGCGGGTCGCCTCGGACGCGGCGCCGGGTGGCGGGGCGGCGGAGAAACTCGCTGAGGCGCCGGCGACCCCGGCTCCAGGCCGGTCACCGACCGAGTCGGCCGTGACCGCTTCCGCCGTTGATGGCGCGGGCGGACTGCCAGCCTCCGCGCCGATTCCGCCGACGGCGACGTCGTCCGTTCAGGGGCCGCCACAGGCGGGCCGCGTGGGCCAGGAGCCGCTGGTCTCCTCCCCACCCCGCGAGAGGCGGGTGCATGACACCAGCGGACAGGCCTTTGACGAGAAGGACGCCGCGCCCGGCGCTTCCGCGCTCCAGCCCTCCGCGCGAGACGGGGGCGCGGGCGTGGGCGCGCCCACGGCGCCGCCCCTGGCGAAGGCTGAGGTTTCCGCGCCGGCGCGCGTTCCGTCGCCCCCGGCGGGCGCGGCGGCCGCGAAGCCGAAGGAGGCCGCGCCCCAGCCCGATCTCTCACGGTTGAAGGGCGAGGAATTGTTGAAGGCCCTGGCCGCCCCCCAGCAGGAGGGGCCGTCCACGGGCTTCGCGCCGAACCCCGCGTTCGACGACCAACTGGCGGCCCAGGCGCGCCGCGCCGCGGCGGCCCGCGCGCAGCAGGAGGTGGAGCGCGCCCCCGCCGGAGCAGGCGGCGAGGCGCTGGTCGTCGGTCCGAAGACGGCGACCGAGAAGAACGATGGCGACCTTTCCACGGCCGACGAGGGCGCGTTCAGACTGCGTGCGCGCACGTCCGGTCGGGGACGCGAAGAGGAAAGCAGCCAGGTTGGCGCAAAAGAGGCGATGCCCCCAGTTGGCCCCAACGACGAATCGCTCGCCGGGCGACCGGCCCCACCGGCCGCGGCTGCTGAACCGTCGGCGGACAAGGCGCCAGCCGCCGTGGTTGATGCGCCCCCGGTCGGCGGGCGGCTGGGGTCGTCGGGCGTCGCGGCGCCACCGGCGCCGGCAGCGCCTTCCTCAACCCCGGCGCCGCCCACGGTGACGGCTCCCCCCGCTTCGGCCGGCCCGCCGACCCCGGCGCCAGCCACCACCCCGCTCGCGCCGCCACCTGGTGAGGGTCTCCGGCTCTCCGGCGCGGAGGAGAAGCGCGCGGCTGAGCCAGCCCCCGCCCCCGCGGCGGTGGCCAAGCCCGCCGTGGCGAAGGGGGCTGGTGAAGCGGCTGAGAAGGCGCGGGCGGCGAAGCCGGGGCTGGAGGACGCAGCCGGCAAGGTGGACGTTGAGGATGACGCCGCGGTTCGCGAACTTTTCGCGCGGGGGGACGATCTCGGTGGTCCTGAGGGGGCGAACAAGATGGAAGAGCGGCCGGCCGCGGAGCCCCGGGCGTCGGACGAAGAGGTGCGCGACGAACTCGAACGCATCTTCTCACGCCAAGATGACAAGATGAAGGCGGCCCCGCCAGCCCCGCAGGTGGCGGCGCCATCGCCATCGCCATCGCCCGCGCCCGGCGCCGAGGCGACGCCCGCGCCCGCCCCAGCCGTCGGCGGTGGAGGGTGGCGGCGAGCGAACCGCGGGAGCGAACCCGGGGCGGGCGGCGAATCGGCCCGCGCCTTCGCCGGCCCGCGCGAGCCGGCGGCGGGCGGCGCGCCGGGTGGCGGAGCGGTGGCGGTTGACCTGGTGATGTCGCTGGAAAGCGCGAGCGTCGAGCAGGCCGCGGCCGTGCGCGCCATTCTCGCGCGGCTGGGCGTCGCCCTGCGCGGCGTTGAAGGCGAGCCGTGGCGGCAGCGCGCGGAGATGAGCCGCGAGCAATTGTCCGCTCTCGGCCGGGAACTGCGGGCGGCCGGCATTCCCGTTCTGGGCAAGGCGCAAGGCGCGGCGGGGAGCCAGACGGCGATCGTCGAGTTCCGCTTCCCCGCCGGAGGCGCGCCACGGCCCAACGCCCCCGCGCCGGAAGACGAGGGCGACTTCTGAACCCCGCGCCTCGCGGGCCTGTTTACTTTCCGGATGCGCTGGTCTAGACTGCGCGTGATCTTTCCCCCGCCCGCCGTCCGAGAACGTTCCGGTCGTGAACTGGAACAGCGTCACCCAACTCGCGCAGTTTCTCTTCGCCATCGGGGCGTTGCCGCTGGCGTGGTGGTTCATTAAGTCCTACCGCGCGCAGGCGCGCGCGCGGGCGGAGCACGAGGAGGCTGAGACCCGCTGGCGGGAGCGGGAAACCCAGCGCCGGCTGGCGGACGAAGAGCGGCAGTTATTCGGAGAGAAGTCGGCGCTTTTCCGGTCGTTCGTGCTGGAACTTGACAATTTCATCGCCGACGACGCCTACACGGATTTCGAGAAGTTGAAGGACCTCTATTTTCAGGCCGTGCTGGCCGCGTCGGACGAGACCCTGACCCGGCTGGGGGCGCTGTTGGCCGACCGGCTGGGGGTGGAGGAGGGAGACCGGCGCGACGAGCGGGTGGACGAAGCGGTGTTCGCGATGCGCGAGGAACTGAACCGGCATGCGCCGGAGCGGTTCAAGTCGCGGGCGTTCCCGGTGTCAGTCTTCATGCAGAAGTTCAAGCAGAAGGTGGCCGAGCGGCGCATGGCGGCGCAGGCGGAGTGGGGCTCCCGCTACCTGACGCCGGCGCGGTTGGCGCGGTGGCGCCGCTCCGGGCTGGGGCTGCCGGAGATCGGCGAGATTCTCTTCGGCAGCGCCGCGCGCGCGGGTGAGGCGGCGGCGCTGGCGGGGGCGCTGCGGGGCCGCAACGCGGACGAGCAGGTGCTGCGAGTTCTGCCGGCCGACCTGCCCGGGATGGTTCGGCGCGAGCGCGACCTGTTCCGGCGTTGGAAGTCGCGGTGCGTGTCGGAGGCGGCCTTCCCCGCGGACGGCGAGCAGCGGCGGCGGCCGGCGGACGTGAGCGTGCCGGTCTACACGCCGCGGCGGTTGTCGCGGACGCCCGGGGAGGTGGTGGACTGGGGGCTGAAGTTGCTCGGGGTGCCCGATCTCTGGCGGCGGTGCCGGGGAGAGGGGGTGACGGTGGCGGTGCTGGACACCGGGATCGACACGTCGCACCCCGATCTCGCGGGCGCGGTGGTGGCGGCGCGCGACTTCACCGGCTCTCCCGGCGGCGCGGAAGACGTGGCCGGCCACGGCACGCACTGCGCCGGGATCATCGCCGCGCGGCACAACGGCCTGGGGGTGGTGGGCGTGGCTCCGGGCTGCCGGCTGCTGGTGGGCAAGGTGCTGAACGACGAAGGCGCCGGGGAGTTCGGGTGGATCGTGCAGGGCCTCGAGTGGGCGGTGCTGCAGCGGGCCGACATCATCTCCATGTCGTTCGGCGGTCCGGTGGCGGACGACCGGCTGCTGCGGGCGATCCGCCGGGCGGTCGACCGTGGGGTGATCATCGTGTGCGCGGCCGGCAACGACGGTTACTGCGGCGCGGAAGAGTGCATCTCGTTTCCGGGCGAGTACCAGGAGACCATCGCGGTGGGCAGCATCAACCGCGAGATGATCCGCTCGCGCTTCTCGTCGATCGGCGCGCGCCTGGACCTCATGGCGCCCGGTGAAGAGGTGTTCTCCACCTTCCCGCGGTCGGCGTACGCGGTGCTTTCCGGCACCTCCATGGCCACGCCGTTCGTGGCCGGCGTCGCCGCGCTGGCCCTTGCCAAGCACCGGAGCCGGGGCGGCAAGACGCCGCTGACCAACCAGGCGGAGATGCGCGAGCACCTCACCCATTGTTGCACCGACGCCGGCCCCGCGGGCTTCGACGTGGAGTACGGCTTCGGCATCGTCAACCCCGTCGCGCTCCTCGACCAGTTTCGCGGTGGGCCGGCGCCCGTGCCGCCGCCGCCGCCCGCGGCATGAACCACGAATGAACACGAATGAACGCCAAGTGTCTATTCGTGGTTCAGGCGGAGATCGGGCGAAGGGCACGCGGGCATGCCGCCTCCGGGCGAATGGCTCCATATTGACACCGAGGTGCGCCTCGCGGCTCTGGGCGCGACCGTGCGGGAGGTGCTCGCCTCCGGCGCGGCGCGGCTGGCGGGCGAGAACGCGCGCCAGCAGGTCTTTCCCGTCGATCTGCCGGCCGGCGGGCGGATCGTTCGCTGTTTTGTAAAGTGCGTCCATCGCGCCGGCGGGAGCCTTTTTTCCCGCGGGCTGCGCGCGGCGCTCTGGTGGTTGACCGCGTGGCCCGGCCGGCCTCTTGTTGAACGGCGGATGAACGCCGCGGCGGAGGAGATCGAGAAACTTACCGCCTTTGAGGCCGCGGGGTTTTGCGGCCCGGCGTTGGTGGCGGCCGGCTGGCTGAACCTCTGGCGCGAGCCGTCGTTCCTGGTCACCCGCGACCTCGCCGAGGCTGGTTTCGCGCCGCTGATGGTGGCGTTGCGCGCCCCGCGCCTCGCGGGAGAGCGCGCCGCCGCCCTGGCGCGCCTTGGACAATGGGTGGCGGCGCTGCACGGGGCCGGGTTGGCGCACCGCGACCTTTACGCCTGGCATGTGTTCGCCGACGCCGGCTGCGCCCGGTTCGCCGCCATTGACCTTTTGCGGCTGGCTCGGCCGTCGTCGCCCCGCGCCCTGGCGAGGCTGGCCGCCCGCGACCTGGCGGGCGTGCGGGCCACGGTCATCGAGCCGCTGGGTTGGCCGGGGGCCGCGGAAGCGTGGCTGGCGGCCTACTTCGAACGCGCGCCGGAGGCGATCCGGTCGCGGGAGCAACTCTGCCGGCGGCGCGCCCGGCGGCGGGTGGAGGTGGTGGCGTTCCGCAAGCGGCGCCGGCTGGCGGCGGTGCGCCTGGCGCTGGACGCGCCGGGCGCGGGGGGATAGGCTTTGCCGCTTCGCGACTCCTGGGGGGCGTTGCGGTGAGATCGAAAAAGAGTTCCAAGGCGGGGACGAAGCCGCGGGCGCGCGCCGAGGTGGCGCGGCCGGAGGAGCGGTTGCTGGTGGGGTGGCGGGAATGGGTGGCGCTGCCGGACCTGGGGATTCTGGGAATCAAGGCGAAGATCGACACGGGGGCGCGGACGTCGTCGCTGCACGCGGTCGATTTCCATCTGCTGCGCCGGCACGGGAGGTGGGTGGTGCGGTTCAAGGTGAATCCGCTACAACACACGGCGATCAAGACGGTGGAGGCCGAGGCGCGGATGATCGGCGGGCGGCACGTGCGCAATTCGAGCGGGCAGGTGGACCACCGCGTTGTGGTGGAGACGACGCTGGAAATGCAGGGGCAGCGGTGGCCCATCGAGTTGACGCTGGCGTCGCGGGACACGCTGGGGTTCCGGATGCTGCTGGGGCGGCAGGCGCTGCGGGGGCATGCGATGGTGGATCCGGGGCGGTCGTTTCTGACGGGGCCGGCGGGCCGGCACGGGCCGGAGGGGTGCGAGGAGGAGGAAGGCGGCGCATGAAGATCGCTATTCTGTCGCAGAAGGCGTCGCTCTACTCGACCACCCGGTTGAAAGAGGCCGGGCAGCAGCGCGGGCACGAGATGCACGTGGTGCACTACCTGCGCTGCTACATGAACATCACGTCGCACCATCCCACGGTGGTGTACGGGGGGCATGAGTTGGCGGGGTTCGGGGCGGTGATCCCGCGGATCGGCGCCTCGCACACGTTTTACGGGACGGCGGTGGTGCGGCAGTTCGAGATGATGGGGGTGTTCTCGATCAACGAGTCGCAGGCCATCGCGCGCTCGCGCGACAAATTGCGGTGCCTGCAACTTCTGGCGCGCAAGGGCATCGGGCTGCCGGTGACGGCGTTCGCCCACAGCACGCGTGACGTGCCGGGGCTAATAGACATCGTGCGGGGCGCGCCGCTGGTGATCAAACTGCTGGAAGGGACGCAGGGTATCGGCGTGATCCTGGCCGACACGCGGGCCAGCGCGGAGTCGGTCATCGAGGCCTTTCGCGGGCTGGACGCCAACATCCTGGTGCAGGAGTTCATCCGCGAGGCGGCGGGGTCCGACATCCGGGCATTCGTGGTGGGCGGGAAGGTGGTGGCCTCCATGCGGCGGGTGGCCCCGGCCGGCGAGTTCCGGTCCAACCTGCACCGGGGCGGCACGGCCGAGGCCGTTAAACTCACGCCGGAAGAGCGCAGCACGGCCATCCGCGCGGCCAAGGCCATGGGGCTGGGCGTGGCGGGCGTCGACATCCTGCGGTCCAACCACGGGCCGGTGGTGATGGAGGTGAACTCTTCGCCGGGCCTGGAAGGGATCGAGGCCGCCACGTCGGTCGACGTGGCCGGGCGAATCATCGAGTTCATCGAGACCCACGCCGCGCCGGGTCGCACCCACGACCGCATCCGCGCCTGATCGCCCGGCGGCGCCGTCGGCCGTTGAGCGCCGGCCGGCTCTCAGCGTCGGTCGAACGCTGAGAAGCAGGTTTCGGGACGTGCTCTTACTCGTACTTCATCACGCAGGTGACCACGGTCTCGCCCGACTTGGCGGTGAGCCGCATGGTTCCGTTCGGTTCGAGGTTGTCGAACAGCCATTTGACCGTCACGCGCGGCTCGTCGGGGGTCTTCTCCTGGCACATGTCGGCGTCGTTCCGCGAGGAGAGTTTGAATTTCTCCGGGTAGGCCAGCGGCGGGATGTCGATGTCTTTCTCGATCTGGATGGCGGCCTTCTTCTCGTCGCCCTCCGTGGGCGCCAGGCTCCACTTCCCCTTGACGCCTGGGAACGCGATGCTCACGCCGAAGGTGGCGGGCGTTTGTTCGCCCTTGTCGGGCTGGTTCTCGAATTCCGGCGCTTTCCCCTTCACCTTCGAGCGGAGGGTTTCGTTGAACTCCTGGGCGACTTTCTTGATGGCGTTGTTCAGTTCCTTCAGCGCGTTGGTGTTCGCCCGGCCGTGGATCTCGTCCTTCTTGTCCTTCCACTCTTTCCGGAAGTTCGGGGTGCTCTTGAACTCTTTCCCTTCGGCGATCTCGTTCACCTTCACGTACTTGTCGAGGAACTTCTTGTAGTCAGTATCGTACTCCTTGTCGTAAGCGGCCTGCAGGTCGAACTCCTTGGCGATTTTCGTGGCCCTCTCCTGGTACCCCGGCAGGACTTCCTTCAGGGCCGCCCGAACGATGTCGACCCCGCGCTTCTTCACCTCCTCGCGGCGCCCGCCCGCCACGAGAGAGATCACGAGCCACACGGTGAGCCAGACGGCCACCGAAGCGCCGGCGCCGATCAACCCGAACAGTTTGCCCTTCCGGGCCGCGTCGGCCACGGCCTCGTACTCGGAGAGCCGCTCGTCGTCCTCCTGATCCTGCGCCTTGGGAATGAGCGCCGCGGCGACGTCGGCCTCGCCCTTGGCCATCAGGAACGCCGCCACACCGACTCCGGGCACGACCATGCCGGCGTAGGCCAGCGGCAGGTACACCTTCTGTTTGGAGACCACCGGCGCCAGCCGCCTGCCTTCCCGCCCGCGCCGCGCGCTGCGGCTCTTGCGGGTGGGGGGAGCGGAGCCGCCTTCGCCGCCGCGGCTCCCGCCACGGCGCCTGGCGCCCATGTCGCCGCGCCCCTTGCGCGACGGCCGAGACGGCCCGGCCTCTTCCGGCTCGGCCTCCACCGGCTCTTCCGGTTCGGCCTCCGCCTCGACCTCAGCCTGGGGGTCGGGCACGGTGACGGGCGCGCCGCAGCCGGGGCATTCGATCTCCTGCCCGGCGTACTTGTCCTTCACGAGCTTCTCGTGACCGCAATCTTCACAGATCACTTTGATCGGCATGGTCACCTCACCGCGCGGAGTGCTGACCGCTATTTCGACACCTTGGTGATCCGCGCCGAGAGGTTCGCCTCGCGCAACTTCGTCAGACAGATCTCGGCGCGTTCCTCAGCCACGTTCTTCAGCACCGGAATGACGGAACGGTTGACCATGGATTCGGCCTTGGCCCGGTCCCAGCCGGCCTCCTCCATGAGGATCTTCACGGCGGCCGGCCGCAGCGCGGGGTCGGTGATCTTCGACAGGTAGAGGTTCACCACCGGCCCCGTGACGCCCGGCGGCTCCGGTATCGGCTCCGGTTGCTCCGACTCCGGCGCGGGCGGCGGCGCTTCGGCCTGGGCTTCCTCCGGCGGGGGCGCTTCCGCGGGCGGCGGCGGCGGCTCGTCCTTCGTTTTCGCGCGATCGGAGTCGCCGGAGAGATCGATGGACTCGACGTCAGCGTCGAGGTCCGATCCGAAGTTGTCGGAGTCCAGTTCGGCCGGACTGAGGCTGACCTCATCCAGGTCGTCCATGGAGAGAAGGTCCTCGGCCGTGAGCGGGCCAGTGCGCTTCGAAGCGCCGGCCCCCGCCGGTTTCCGGCTGGAAGGCGTCGACGGCGGGCGCCACTCGCCGCTGTCTTTGGCGCCGCCCGCGCCACTTCCCGCGCCGGCGGCGCTTCCCTCCAACAGGTCGTCGTCCAGGCCGAGGTCCGGCTCCACCAGTGAGTCGGACTTGGGCTTGGTCTTGCCCGGATGGGGCACGTCGCCCTGCTTCGCCTCCACCTTGCGAGCCGAGATCTTGGCCGGCTGCTTCGCGTCGCGCGCCGCGCGCGGGCTGGCCGTCGCGCCGGTCTTGGAGCGCCCGCCGGCCGTGGCGGGCGCGGTTTCCGCCGGCGCGGCCGGGGCGCCGCCCGGCTTCGCCGCGCCCGCGTCGGCCGGCGCCTTTTTGCGCGCGGGCGCGCCACGTTTTCCCGGCCCCTTCTTCTTCGGTTGGGCGAACACCCCGGACTTCGCCGTCACCTCTTCCTTGAGTTGGTCGAGGTCGCCGAGATCGCCGAGGTCCCCCAGGTCGTCCAGGTCGCCGATCCCCTCCAGATCATCGAACTCGTCGACCTTTACCGGCTTCCCCTCCGCGACCTCCAGCGAGGAAGCGTCGAGGGCGCCGCGCGCCTCCCGCTCGGCCGGCGGCTTGGGGCCGGCCTTGCCGCGCCCGGCCCGCTCCTGCGCCGCGCGAGCCTGCGCCTGGGCCTCAGCCTCGGCGGCGGCGCGGGCTGCGGCCTCCTCCCGCGCCTTGGCGCGCGCCGCGGCTTCGGCCTTCACGCGGGCGGCGGCAGCCGCGGCTTCAGCCTCGGCCTCGGCCTCGGCGGCGCGAGCGCGCGTGGCGGCTTCCTGTTCCGCGCGGGCACGGGCGCGCATGGCTGCTTGGGCTTCCTCTTCCGCCTGTTTGCGGCCCTCCTGGGCGGCGGCGGCCGCGGCGGTGTCCTGGCGGCCGGCCGTGTTTGGGTCGCGGTAGGCGCGGGCGGAGCCGGTCCACGGCTCCAGCGTGTCATCGTCGACGGGCTTGGGCGGGCGGGGCACGGCCTTCGGCCGGAGGGCCGCGCCCTCCGACACGAACTCCACCTCTTCGCCGTCAGGGATGTTCAACAACGGCGTGCGCGCCTTGCGCGCCTCGCGCGAGGCGCGAGGCTCGGCGTACCTCCGAGCCGGGCCAGTCCACGGCGCCAGTTCGGCGGCCTTGTCGAACTCCGCCGCGTTCACCGCGTCGTACTCGTCCAGCCCCATCGCCTCGAACGACTTCACCGCGCTTTCTTCCGCCGCCGCGCGACCACCGGCGCCGGAAGCCACCAGCGGCGTGGGGACGCGAGGCGGGCGCGGGGCCGCGGGCGCGGGAGGAGGAGGCGGACGCGCCGGGAGCGGAGCCGGCGGCGTCGCTTCCGGCGACTCTTCAAGGTCGGCCGCGAGATCGACCGCCCGGACCTCGTCATCGAACGCGCCAGGCTCCGCGGTCGGCGCCGGCGGGGGCTCGGCCGCGCCGGCGAGGTCGGCGTCGAGATCAATCGCGCGCACCTCGTCGTCGAACGCCGGCGCCGGTTGCCCCGCCCGCCCCGCCGGCTGCGCGGCGGACCGCGGCCCCACGTCGCGGCGGTCGTCAGCCTTGAGATCAATGTTCACCGGCACCGAGAGTTTCCGCCGTTTCGCCGGCGCGGTCTCCTCCGCCGGCGCGCTCTCCACCGAACGGGCGGAGATCGACGCCCGATCCTCGGCCGCCCGCGCCGCCTCGCGCCCGGCGACGGTGGCTGCCGGAGCCTCCAGCCGCTTCGGCGCCGGGGGAGGAGGAGGAGGAGCGGCGGGAAGGTCATCGGCGTATTCGACGTCGGAGGTGGTGGCGGCGAACACTCGCTCCCGTGCCGGGGATGCGCCCGGAAGCGGCGGCGGTTCGGGAGCGCCCGCCGGCGGTGGTTCTGGCGCTGGCGGCGGGGCCGGCGGGATGGACTCCGCGGCCAGGATGGCCTCCTCCGCGGCTGAGTCCGCGGCGGCCAGGCTGGCGAGCATGGCGTCCTGCTCGGCGCCGTCGCGGGAGAGTTCCTGGGCGAGATCGGCGGCCTCCTCGGCCGCGGTGAGGATATCCTCGGCCGACTCGGGGGACTCGTCGCGTTGGGAAATGGTGACCTGCACGCCGGAGTCGTTGGTGCGGATGACCTCGGCCTCCAGTTGGTCGAAACTGTCGATGGCGCCGTAACTGCGCTCGCCGGTGATGGCGCGGAAGTCGCCGGAATCGAGAGAGACCTTTCCCAGGGCTTCCTCGTCCACTTCGCCGGCCTCGGTGAGCGACGCGGCGCCGGGGGGATCGGGCGCGGCGAGGTAGTCCTCCACCGGGACCTCCTCGATGGCCACCAGGCCGTCGGCCTCCGGCTCCTCACCCCGGAGTTCGCTCTTCGAGACCACGCCGGAAGCGCCCTTTTTCACCATTTCGTCCGGGAACACGACCAGGAAGCGATCGGCGCACGCCGGGCAGATGCTGGAGGAATCCCGGCCCAACACGGCCGACTTGCGCCCCTCCGCGGCGCCCGGCCGAGCCGCGGCTGGGATGCGGAGTTTCCGCTCCATGCCCTTGGGCACCACGATCTGCACCGACTCGCCGCAGGTGGGGCAGACGCACAAGCAGGTTTTCGAGGCCACGGTGCGCTTCAGCGCCTCCACCGGGTTGCTGGGAGCCGTGGGCACCAGGATCGAGTCGTTGCGAACGGGAGATGGCGGCGGCGGAGCCGCCGGCGGCATGGCGGGCGCGGAGCGGGGTTTCGGCGCGGTCGTCGCCGCCCTGGGCGCCAACGCCGGCCCCGGCCCGCGCTGGATGCGGCTGTCGGCGATCTCGCCGGCGGCCTCGGTGAGCGCGCTGAGGTCGCCGGCCGACGGGCTTTCCCGATGGGCGACGGCAGGCGCGGTCGCGGGCGGAGCCGCGGGCGCGCCGTTGCCAGGAGCGGCGAAGACCGAGCGGAACGTGATGGAAGGCGGCCAGGTGACCCGCTGGAGCAAGCCGTCGGGCGCGTCGGTGACCCGGATTTCGACGCCGGAGGCGGAGAGGTCGGCGATCTGGCGGGCAGCGGCTTCCACCTCCTCGCGGGTCACACCGTCGAACAAAATGACAGGGGCGCGCGCCAGGATTTTCTCGGCGACGACTTCCTTCACCCGCAGAACCCCGGCCAG
Organism: Planctomycetota bacterium; assembly: GCA_016209585.1. Taxonomy (GTDB): domain Bacteria; phylum Planctomycetota; class UBA8742; order JACQVU01; family JACQVU01; genus JACQVU01. The sequence goes on along the minus strand of JACQVU010000008.1, from coordinate 424 downwards.
GCGCGCCGGCGCGGTGGTTTCCGCGCCCTGCTTCAGTCCCGCGATGATGACGCTGAAGGCGGCCATCGGCCCGTGAAGGGACACACCCCAAGCCCGTCCGGCGCACACCCGCCGATCTGTTTCCCCTTCGGCTCGCCCGCCGGCCACCGGGACAGCCACCGGGTTGGACACGCGCCGGGCCAGACCGAAGCGGGCGTATCTTTGAGTGTAGCGACGCGGTGCTGAATGTCAAGAAGCGCCCCGCGCGGCCGAGCCGCTTGCGCTGTGCGTAACTCCGTTGGCGGTAGTGGTTTGCCGTCGGGGTCGGCGGGGGTTTACCCCAATCGCCCCTGGATTTTCGTGGGAACCGTGATGGTCGTCCACATCGCCTTCGCCACCCTGCTGGCCGCCGCGCCCCGCCGGGAAGGCACACTGGGGAAGATGC
>JACQVU010000539.1 GCA_016209585.1 Planctomycetota bacterium | reverse complement strand
GGTGGTGCCCACGGTCACGGGCGCGGCGGTCACCAAGGCCGAGCCGTGCGACACGTTACGCACCAACCAGGTGAAGGTGTTTCTGTCGCAGGTGAAAGACCTGGCGGACGCGGCCAAGGTCGATTTCACGGCCATCGGCGAAGTGATGGCTGACGCCACCAAATACGGCCTGGCCGAGATCGCGGAGGCCGACGCGGCCTCGCTCGCGGGGGTGTTTGAGAAGCAACTGGAGGCCGAGCAGAAGTTCCTGGAGAGCAAGGGGCTGACGCCCGACCAGGTGCTGGCGCTGCGGGGCAAGCGCGGGGAGGCTCACGCCCGGTTCGTCGACGCCCGCGACGCCGGACTGACGGAGAAAGCGGCCCGCGAGGTGGCGGAGAAGGCCGAGAAAGAGTTCTTCGCCCTTTTCAACATCCTGGCGGACGACTTCGTGCTGCTGGAGCGCACCAAGACCGAGACGCTGGAAGAGCGTATGAAAGGCGCGGTCTTCGCCGACGCCGCCATGCAGGACGCGCTGCGGAAAGACGCCTTCGTCGAGAACGCGGTGCGCGAACTCACCGACACGCTCGACGCCATGGCCGTGCTCGCCAACCGTGACGACGAGGCCGCATCGGACGACTTCTTCTTCTCTCTGGACGGCGACGTGACGGACGACTGGGGCAAATTCTCCACCGCCGTCGACAACTCCATCGACGCACTGGAGGCCACGCTGGGCGCGACCGACGCCCAGGAAGCGTTCCAACCCGGCTCCGACGTCTTTCAACTGATGGACCAGGGCATGGTGGCCACGCTCAACGCCTTCTACGCCGCCGCCGGCGCGGGCTTCGACGACGTGACCGACCCCGAAACCGGCGTCACCGCCACGGCCGCGTACCAGGCGTTCGTCAACAGCAGCGTCGCATCGGGCGTCATCGCGCCCGTCGGGGAAACCGCCGGCCAGCCGCTGCCGGCCGGGGAGGCGCGGGAGTTCGCGCCCCAGGAAGGGAAGGAAGCCGACTACTTCACCGGCGTCCGGCGCGCGCTCTTCGAGGCCCTGGAGGAGCACGCCGCCAGCAAGGCCGCGCTCGACGCCGTGGGCGCCGCGCGCGAAGAGGCCAAGAAGGCGCTGGCCTTCGTCCTCAACAACCTGCTGCTCCACAACGCCGACCGCAAGAACGCGGGCTTCCGCGACAACGACCGCGACGGCTTCCCCATCGCGTCCGACCCCGACGACGCCGACCCGCGCGTCCCCGGCTTCCAGCAGTTCCGCGACTCCGACGGCGACAAGGTGCCGGACTTCGCCGAGGAGCAGGAAGGCACCGACCCCTTCGACGCCGCCAGCGTCCCCGCGGCCCGCGTTGACACAGACGGCGACGGCCACCCCGACAACGTGGAGACCTTCCTCGGCTCCGACCCGGCCGACGCGGCCTCGCACCCCAAGTTTGAGAAGGACGCGAACGCCAACGGCATCCCCGACTTCCGCGAAGACACCGACGGCGACGGCGTTCCCAGCGACGTGGAACTGCACGAGGGCTTCGACCCCAAGAACGCCGACTCCAAGCCCAACATCCAGTTCGTCGGCCGGCCCACCGCCCTCGGCGGCTGGCCCTTCCCGCCCCAGCGGCTGGAGGACGCCGACGGCAACTCGCTGGACTCCGACAAGGACATGCTCAGCGACCTGTTCGAGAAGTTCCTGGTGGGCGACCTCACCACGCTGAACACGCCGGCCGACGTGCGCTTCCCCGACCACGACCCGATGCGCGTCGACCGCGACCAGGACGGGCTTCCCGACCTCCACGAGGACGCTGACGGCGACGGACGCGACCTGGGCGCGGAGATCTTCCAGTTCGGCACCGACCCGGCCACCGCCAACTCCGCCGTGCAGTTCAACGATGGGCCGCGCATCGACGACCTCTTCAAACTCGACGCCGACGGCGACAAGGCCTCCGACGTGATGGAGGAGATCCTGCTGGGCATTCCCCACGAGCAGAACACCGCGGCCCTCACGCCCGACACCCTGGAAGACGACGGCTCCCTGGGCGGCGCGGCCGTGGCCGGCAACGGCGTGCCGGACTGCTTCGACAAGTACGGCATGACCCCCGGCTCCACTTCCGAGGGCGACCCCAACATCCCCGACTTCCACGAAGACCTCGACCGCGACGGCATCGCCAGCGTGGTGGAGATCATGTTAGACGCCGACCCGCGTGACGCGCAGTCCCGCCCCACCAAGGTCGATGAGCAGGCCGCCTCCGGCCTCAGGGTCGAAGACGTGATCAAGAAACTGGAGGGCTTCTTCCTCAGCATCGCCCCGCCGGCCGTCACCGCGCCGCCGGCTGACGCCAACTTCTTCTTCGCCAACGGGGAATGGACGCTCTCCACCGACGGCGCAGCCCTCACGCTCACGGCGCGGGAAACCTCCGACCCCGCCAAATGGCCCCTGGAGGCCGTGACGGCCGGAGTGTCGATCGATAAGGCCGCCAAGCCCCGCACGGCGGCGCTCTCGTTCAAATCGGGCGAATCGTGGTCGCTCACCCGCTTCGAGGGGCCGGAGCCGCCCACGGATCCCAACATGGCCTACTCTCCGCTCTGGGGCGGCTGGCAGCGCTCCGCCGGGAAAGACGCGGCCGGCGCGGTCATCGATCCCGCCGCCCATCCGCTGGTGGTCTACTTCCATCCGCCCTTCATGGTGGCGACCACCTCGAACACCGGAACGACGGCGCTGCCGCCTCCGCCGCCCACCGACCGGGGCGAGTTCCGCGTGGAGCGCCCGCCGGCCGGGTTCGACCCCACGCCCGATGAACTGGCCGGAACCTGGCAGCAGACGCCGTCGTCAGCCACCGCGCCGGCGGTACTGGCCGTCACCTTCACCGACGCGGCCTCGGCCGGCCTCTACGCGGAAGACAACTTCTACCGTCTGGGCGGCAAAATGTCGCTGACCACGAAGTCGCTGACGATTCGCCCTGAAGTGAAGAGCGACCCGAACATGACCACGACCACCGGTGGCACGACGACCACCACGGAGCCGGTCAAGCCGATGCCGGAGACGTTTGAGATCGTCTACGACCTCACCACCCGCGCCGGCCAGGCCGTGACGCTCAGGTGCGTCTTCGCCCGCGAGCCGCTGTTCGACCCAGCCACGGGCCAGATGGCGCCGAACACCAACGCGGGCACGCTGATCGGCCGGTGGAACCTGTTCGAGTTCACGCCGCCTCCGCCTCCGACCAACACCACCACCACGACGACGACGACCACCACCACCACGACCACGACTGGAACGATGTCGGAGCCGATGACCGAGTTCTTCCCGCCGCTGGCGCACCAGATCGAGTTTTCGGGCGACGCGGCCGGCGGCAAGTTCCGCGGCGTGCTGCGGTAGCGTCCGGCGCCACGGCGACCAGGAACCCGGAGCGTGAGCGACGGGTCGCGCGTCGCGCGCGCTCGTCGTCGGTCGGTGCGCTCTCTCCGGGGGCCGCGGCTCGCGCTCTATCGCGGAGCGACCAGGCGTCGCGTCTGCGCGGTGGCGCCGAAGCGCGCCACCCCCGGAGAAGCCTCGGTCCGGCGGATGCCGGCGGGCCAACGTGCTCCCGCGCGGCGCTGGCGCTGGCGCCGGCGTCGGCATTGGCCCCGCCGGGATTTTTCTCCCGTGGTGACCGAAGCGTGACATGGGCCGCGCAGACTATGTATGGAGTTCGGAGGTCCGGGCCAGCCAGCGCGAACGGTCTTGACGCCTGGCGTCGCGGCGGGTAGTGTCGAGGTGCTCCCTGCCACCGTGGACAGCCTGGCGGGCTGTCGACGAAACCGGCGCGCGGGCTGGCCTCTCGTTTCCCTCTCCCCCTCCTCCCGTGGCGCTCGTTTTCCGGCGGATGCAGGAGTGTTTCCCAATGCGGCGCTTTTTCGCCTTCTTTCCCGCGGTTGTGGTGTTGTCGGTCGGCGCCGCGCTGTCTGGGTGCGGCGGAAGCGAGGAGACGGTGGTGCGGGGCGACACCGGCTCCACCGGCGCGGCGGGCGGTGACGTCTCGGGAAAGATCGAGGCGCCCAAGGACGCCAAGAAGGGGGCTTGGACGGCGAAGAAGAAGGAGCCGGCCACCGCCCCGCCCCGGCGTCCGGGGGCGGTGTTTCGTCCGACGGGGGGCGACGTGAGGGACCGCGGCGACCGCGACGCCGCGGCGGAGCGCGAGAGCCGCCGGTTGGAGCCGGGCGAGGAAGACCTGCGCAAGATCTCGAAGGAGTTGGCGCGGGATCGGGAGCAGGAGACGCACCTGATCAACTTTTACCTGGAGCACGCGCGCCGGATGTGGATGCAGGGGCAGACGGTGGACGCGCTGCAAGACGTGAACCGGATCGTGGAGTTGCGGCCGGGCCATCCGGACGCGACGAAGTTGCGCGACGAGATCATGGCCGCGGAAGGCGACGTGGAAGGGGAGTACCGGTCGCTCTACCAGTCGGCGCTGAGCGTGCAGCGCATCACCCGCGACAAGGCGCGGGTGGAGGCGCAGGCCGAATACAAGCAGGGCACCGAAGACTTCAACGAGGAGCGTTTCGACGCCGCCATCAAGCACTTCGAGCGCGCGGTGGAGATCATCACCTTCTCCAGCATGGAACTGGACCTGAACAGCGTGCTGGACGCGGCGCGCGACGCCATCACCGAGGCCAACGCCCGGAAACTGGCGAGCGTGCGCGAGCAGGAGCGCCAGGCTCGCGAACTCGCCACCCGCGTGGCGCTGCTGGAGCGCCAGAAAGACCTCGACCGCGCCCGCAACAAGATCCACTTCCTGCTTCTCTCCGCGCAGGAGAACGTCTCCGCGCAGCGGTGGGACAAGGCCCGCTCGGACCTGGGCGAAGTGCTGTCGCTGGACCCGAAAAACACCATCGCCAAGGAGATGCTCGACGACATCCGTTACGCCGAGTTGCGCCGCGACAAAGACTCCTACCTGCGCCGGCGGGTGGAGCAGTGGCGTCGCGACCTGCAGGAGTGGGACCGGGAGATGGTGCCCGCGCCCTATGAGAACCGCGCGCAGGACCCCGACGCCACCTACTGGGAGAAGGTGTCGAAGCGGGTCGCGGCCCTGCGGCGCTTCGATTCCAAGCGCGAGTCCACCGACGTCAAGACCGTCAAGTCCATCCTCGACACCAGGAAGATCAAGATGGACTTCGACAAGGCCAAGTTCTCCGAGGTCGTGGACTACGTCGCCAGCACCATCCAGATCAACATCGTGGTCGACCGGCCGGTCCGGGAGCGGATGGACTCCCAGGAGGTCTCGTTCATCGCCGACAACCTCAAGGCCCGCGACGCGCTTACCATTCTCCTCGGAATGTACAACCTCGACATGGAGTTCAAGGAGCGCGTCCTGGTCATCGTCGAAAAGGGGCATGTCTCGTCCGAGGCCGTGCTCCAACTGCACGACGTCCGCGACATCGTTCGCCCCACCACCAACTTCGCCGCCGGCAAGATCAACCCGCCAGCCGCGGCGCCCGGCGGGGGGGGCGGTCCGCCGATGTTCACCGAGCCGGTGCCGGAGACGCAGGTCATCGACATCGAACAGATCACCACGCTGATCACCGAATCGATCAAGAAAGAGACCTGGGCCAACGCGCCCTTCGCCATCAAAGACACGCCCGACAAGCAACTGCTGGTCTACCACACGCCGGAAACGCAGCGCGAGGTGGCCGACCTGCTCGACTCCCTGCGCAAGAACTCCGGCCTGCTGGTCAGCGTGGAGTCGAAATTCGTCACCGTGAGCGACGACTTCCTGGAGGTCTTCGGCCTCGACTTCCGCGGCCTCGGCGGCCAGAAAGGCATCAACGCCCCGCTGGAAGACGTGCGCATCGGCCCGGAAGACTTCGCGGGCGGCGGCTTCGACAACACCGGCGCCACCTCTTCCCCGTCGTCCGGCGTCTTTTTCAACGATAACACCGACGGCGACATCCGCGCCCGCACCGAGAACATCTTCGATAACCCCTTGGGCAACCTGCTCACGCCGGTCGGCGGCGCGACGTTCCAGATGGTCTACCTCGACGACACCGAGGTCTCTATGATCATCACCGGCATCCGCAAAACCCGCCGGGCGACGCTGCTGACGGCGCCGAACCTGACGGTGTTCAACACGCAGCGCGCGCACATCACGGTGGTCAACCAGGTGGCCTACGTGCGCGACTTCGACGTGCAGGTGGCCCAGGGCGTGGCCGTGGCTGACCCCATCATCGACGTCGTCCAGGACGGTCTGGCGCTCGACGTGAAACCCACGGTCTCCAACGACCGCAAGTACGTCACGCTGGAGTTACGTCCCACCGTGGCCGACCTGCTTCGCCCGATCCCCACGTTCACCACCAACCTCGGCGGGCCGGTGGCGGCGCCGGTCACCATCCAGATACCTGAGATTTCCATGATGAGCGCCCAGACCACCGTGAAACTCCCCGACGGCGGCACCGTCCTCATCGGTGGCCTGCGCAACGTCCGCGATGTCACGCGCCGGTCTGAGATCCCGTGGTTCGGGAACTTGCCGATCCTTGGCCTTCTCTTCCGTTCCCAGGGCCAGGACTTCGAGCGGAAGAACCTGATCATCCTGGTCAAGGCCAAGATCGTTGATCTGAAGGAACAGGAGGATCTCTTCCGCTGACCGACACCCGTACTTCGCGGCTTGCCGATTGTGGTAGGCGGGGATAGCGATCACCCAGTTGCCGGGCGGGCGGCGTTTGCCTCCGCCGAAGGCAACTTGCTGGGATACCAAGCGGCAGGGCAGCGTTTATAAGGTGTTTGCCAGTAATGTGTTACACTTTCTGACTGACATCGGAGTCGTCGGTTCCCCGTGGGACGGAGGCGGCTTCGGCTTGTCACGAAAGCCGGCACATTCTTTGCGAGCCTTCCTGGCAGCGGCGTCACACTTTGGTGGTCGGATCTCCTTTCTCGTCTTTCCGCTGAACTTCCGGCCATCGAATCAGGTCCACAAATGAAACTCCTGCGCTATCTTCCTGAGGTTAACGCGGCGCTTCTGACGCTGGTGGTGGCCTACAACCTCACGAGTTGCGGGCCGAGTTCAACGAAAGAGGCCCCCCGCGATTTCGGCGATCCTCGCGTTATTGGCCACGATCCGCTGGCGGTTCAAGTAGTGCAATCTGGCATTCGTAAGGTCACGCAGGGAACCGGGAACCACCCGGTGAACGTCAACACCGATCCCACCGTGCCCGCGGTTGGCAAGCCCATCAAGATCATCTTCAGCGGGCCGGTGGCGCGCTCTTCGGTGCTCACGAACTCAGACGGGAAAACGAACGGCACTCAGAACGTCTTCGTCGTGGATGGCACCAACCGGCAGGTGTCGGGCCGGTTCTCGTTTGAGAACTCGGCCTCCACGGTCCTGCTGTTCACGCCCGGAACCTGGGTGGGGCAGGTTTTCACCCCCGGACCGTGGCTGCCCAACAGCGACTACGGCATCGCCGTGTCGCGGGGGGTGATCTCGCCCATCGGCGCGCCGATGCGCGACCCCTTCGTCATGGTCTTCAGCACCAGCGCCACCGCGCCGTCGGTGGCGGCGGCGGGGGGCACGTCGAACGCCATCACCACTTCCATTCCCGGCTTCCCACCGGGCGAACTCTGGGCGGGCGGCTCCGGCAGTGGTGGCGGCGGCAAGACTCCCAAGAAAGGCCCGGTGCCGGGGGCGTTCAACACGTTGGCGCAGTCGTTGACGGCGGGGCGTTTCTTTCACACTTCCACCATTCTTCCGTCCGGCGAGATTCTGGTGGCCGGCGGGGGGATCAACAACAACGGCGGGGCGTTCGGCACGGCCATCGGCGACGCGGAGGTGTTCGACCCGTCGAGCGACACCTTCCGTGCCGCGGGTGTTTCGGGCGCGGTGATGGGGCACAGCGCCACGTTGCTGGACAACGGCGAGGTGATCATCATCGGCGGCGTGAACCTGGAAGCGCCCAACATCACCACTCGCGCCGAGAAATGGCGGGCCGACCCGGCGAACCAAGTGCCGGCCGGGGTATGGAACCAGTCGGGAAACATGGAGGTCGGGCGGTTCGCCCACAGCGCGTCCAGCACGGGAGGCAACCAGATTTTCCTGGTGGGCGGGATGACGCGGTTGGCGGCCTCGGTGGGGGGGTCCGGGGCCGGGGGCACGCCGGCCATCGAGGTGTTTCGCGGCGGGCAGGACTTCCGGAAGGCGATCGAGAAGTTGCGCATCCAGCGCGGGTGGCACGAGACCGACCTGTACGACGACATCACCGGAACCCACGTCCTGATCACGGGCGGTTCCGACACCGGCCCGACGCTGGTGGAAACCGAGATTTACACGCTCACGGCGGAAACCTCGAACCCGAACAACTTCGGCCAGGTGAAGGATGGGCCGAACATGACCGTGCGGCGCGGGCTGCACCGCACCAGCCGCCTGGACCGCGACGTGGTGGCGGGAATCATCGTCATCGGCGGGGGGATCGTCGGCTCGCAGGATCCGCAGTTCGGTGGCATCTCGTACACCAACACGGCGTCCATCGAGGCGTTCGATCCGCGCGACAACACCACGCGCTTCTTCACCAACGCCTCGCTCATCAACGCGCGCCATGCCCACACCCAGACGCTGCTCTCCAACGGCAAAATTCTCTGTTGCGGCGGGGCCGGGGCGGTGCAGCCGCCGCTCGACGCGGGGCAGTTCCATATGACCTCCACCTGCAACCCCCAGCCGGCCAACCATCAAGACGCCATCCTGTTCGACCCGAACTACACCAAGTTGAACAACCAGCGGGATCAGCTCATTCCCCTCGCCACCGCCGCCCTGGTGCCGACGCCCACCCAGCCGCCCGGGGGCACGGGGGGCAGCGTGAGCGAGAAGTTGTCGGCCTCCCGCGGCTTCCACACGGCCACCAACCTGGGCACGGTGGTGATTATTCTCGCCGGGGAGACGGGTTGCCAGGTGCCCGACAAGACGGGGGATCGGTATACCGTGCCGTGATGGCGGGCGCGGCGCCTTCGCTCCGCGATGCGGCGACCTGCAGCGTGAAATGCCACCCGAAGAGCGGCCCCACTGGTTGTCCGTGGCGGCGTGGTTGTCGCTGTTCTATCCCGTCCTGCTCCTCCTCGCGGTCTACGGGAAGTCCCCGGTCCCCGTGAACGGTTGCGCGAGATCGAGATCGAGATCGAGATCAAGAGCATGCGGTACGCGCGCGCGACACTTCTGTGGCTCTTCCTGACCGCGGCCGCGGCGGTGATGGCGCTGCCGCTGGCCTGGATGGTGGTGTCGGCGTTCAAGACCAAGCGCGAGATTTACACCAGCCCGTTGGCGCTGCCGGAGGAGTGGCGGTGGGAGAACTTCGCGGAGGCCTGGCGCACGGGGCAGATCGGGCTGTACGCCTGGAACTCGCTCCTGGTGACGGCGGCCAGCGTGACCGGAATCCTGGCGCTGGCGGCGCTGGCGGCGTACGCGCTCGCCCGGATGGAGTTCCGCGGGAAGTCGCTGGTGGCGGCGCTGTTCGTGGCCGGGCTGGTGCTGCCCATCCAATCCTATCTCCTGGCGCTCGACCGGATGCTGGCCGAGGTCGGGCTGAAGAACGCGGCCGCGGGGTTCACCGTGCCGCTGCTGGGCCGGCGGGTGGTGGTGGCGCACCTGGCGTTAATCGTTCCGTACGTCGCCACCGAGTTGCCGATAGCGGTGTTCATCCTCTACGCCTTCTTCCGCACGCTCCCGAGGGAGTTGGAGGACGCCGCGCGCCTGGACGGCTGCACGCCGTTCGGCGTGTTCGCCCGCGTGATGCTGCCCCTGGTGCGGCCGGCGCTGGCGACGGTGGCCATCATTGCCACGCTGGCGACGTGGAACGAGTTCCTGCTGGCGCAGACTTTCCTGGTCAGCGCGGGAACCTACCAGGACGTGCTGACGTTGCCCGTCGGGTTGAACGCCTTTTCCGGCGCGCACGCCACCCAAGAACACCTGGTGCTCGCGGCGCTCACCATCGTGACGCTCCCGACGCTGCTGGCCTATTTCCTGTTCCAGCGGCAGATCGTGGGCGGCTTGACGGCGGGCGCGCTGAAGGGTTGACGACACCGCAAGAGAGACTCTCCGCCATGTGTTGCGGCGCAACGACACTCACAGTCGGGGATGGTTCGCTGACGCTGGAAGTCCCCAGCATCTGTCTCTTGATCACATTTCACGTCGCGCGGACCGCCACCGCGGCGCGATAGCCGGCCACCCGTTCCTGGAGGCGGTCCCAGCCGCGCCAGAGCGCTTCCCAGCCGACCCGCCCCGTGCGCCTTTAGTCTTTCCATCCGCC
>JACQVU010000538.1 GCA_016209585.1 Planctomycetota bacterium | reverse complement strand
GGGGGAATGGGACTGATAGGTCGTATGGGACACATGGGTCGTATGGGTGTGGCCTATCCCATCGGTCCCATCGGACCCATTCGTCCCCTGCGTCCCATGAGTCCTATCGCCCCCCGTTCCTCGCCTCTCGTTCCCCGCCCCCCTCCTAAAACGTGATTCCCACGTCCAGCGTGATGGTGTTGCGGGTCGAGGAAATCTTGCGCGCCGACGTGGCCTCCCGCAGCGGGGCGTTGTTCTGCGTGGTGGTCTCGCTCCCCGCGCGCGCGCGCAGCGTGGCGCCGGTGAAACCGACGCCCAGCAGCAACTGGGGCGTGAACTGGTACTGGAGCCGCGCGCCGTACATGAACCCGATGCCGTTGCTGGAGTCCTGCTCGAACTCCAGCCCCTGCAGGTTGCGCTTGCCGTCGGCGGAGAAGGAGAGGGGGGTGGCCAGCGCGGCGTTGAACTCCAGGATCGCCACGTCGGGTATCAGGGCGTGGCGGGTGCGCACCCCGAAGCGGGGGAAGGTCCAGGTGTTTTCCCACCGGGCGCGGAGGTTGGGCAGGTTGGCCACCACCAGACCGGGCAGGAAGACGCCCGACCCGGCCGGCGTCTCCACGGCCACCTGGCGCACGGAGAGCCGTTCAGCCACCCAGGACTCCTGGTAGTAGGCGTAGCCGGCGGTGAAGTCGAGCGTGGTGGGGCCGGAGTCCATCCAGGGGTAGAGCCGCAACCAGAAGTCGCCATGCAGGCGGGTGTCGGTCAGGGTCGTTTTCACGCGGGCATCGGTGGCGAAGGCCGTGGTCGCCGCGCCGGGCACGCCGGGGGTGAGCGGGGAGTAGCCGACGGGCACGACGAAGGCCTGCGCCTTGGTTCCGCTGTTGGACGTTTCGTCGCCGTTGCCGTGGCCGGAGGCGAACGAGCCGGAGAGCGTGAGGCCGAGCCACTTGACGAGGAAGACGTCGACGGAGAGGTCCAGGGCCGGCCCGCCGGCGTCGAAGTTGTAGATCGACTCGAATTGCGGGTCGGTCGGCTCTTTCCCGTGCGTGACGTACCGCGAGTGGCCGAGGCGCGCTCCGGGCGCGGCGTTCACCTTCACGATCTCGCGCGGTTCCGGCTTGTAGGGGTTCACGTCGTCGGGCAGCGTGAAGAAGTCGCGCCGGCGGTCGTCTTTCCTCGACTCCGGTTCGCCCGCGAACAGGGTCGCGGGCGCGAGGAGCATCACCGCGACGGCGACTGGCGCGATGGCGCGGGGCAAGGGCTTCATTTCACCGCCGCTTTCATCCCGGAGCGACCGCCACGCGCCGTCCGGGCGCGCCGTCCGGCGGGCGATGCGCCGGACGCTTCCAGGCGAAGCCGACCCACGCAGTACTCGTTGAGGCTCTTTCCCTCGCGCGCCGCTTCGATGGCCAGACGCTTGTGAAGGTCCGTGCCGATGCGCACGACGAACTTGCCGGAGTAGTGCTTCCCGGCGGTCGGCGGCGGAAGCGGATCGCCGTCTTCCGCGTGGAGTCGAAGACACTCTTCCACCACGGCGCACAGATCTTTGTACACCACCGCCTCGTCATGGCCGTGAACTCCGCCAAACATCAGTCCCGGAGACGTGCCGACATAACAGCCATCCTCCGGGGACCATTCCACGACTTTCAGGTATCGATCGCTCGGTTTCATTCCCGTATCCTCGCAAGGGCGTTCGCCACGGCCCGTTCCTGGTAAGGCATCGCGTCATCGCCGAGGCCGCCGCTCACGATGACGATGAAACCCCGCACGTGCTTGAACTTCCGGTGACTTCCCTTGCCTCCCCTGTTCACGAAGCCCGACTGCTCCAGGTCGCGAATCAGATCCCGCACCTTTCGGGGCATGATACTATGATACCATCGTTCGCGATGAATGCGAGCGTCAATTCTTGAATTGCGCCCTCCGATGACAATGAACGACCAAACCACCCCCGCGATGGGTGCTCATGGAATTCCACCGGCCGACGTCCGACAGCCGAAGACCGCCGCTACACCTTCCTCCACGTCAACGGCATGAACAACACCAGCACGCTGAACAACTCCAGGCGCCCGGCGAGCATGCAGAACGAAAGAAGCCACTTGCCCGGAATGGGGATCGCGTCAAAGTTTCCGCTCGCGCCGACGCCACCCGCGCCGCCGTACCCCAGGCCCGGGCCGACGTTCGCCATGCAGGTGGTCACGCTGGTGACTGCCGTTCCCACCCGATCCGGGATGATCGCCGCGAGGATGAGCGACGCCAAGGCCAGGACGGTCATGTAAACGGCGAAAAAGGCGAGAACCCCGCCGACCACTCGTTCCGGCACCGATTGCCCGGCCACCCGGACCGGCAGCACGGCGCGCGGCTGCAATAGCAATACAATATGACGGACGGTGTTTTTCACCAGAACCACGACGCGCATCACCTTCACGCCGCCGGAGGTGGATCCGGAGCAGCCCCCGACTACCATGAAGAAGACCAGGATCGCCCTGGCGGGAACCGGCCACAAGTCGAAGTCGGCCGTGCAGAACCCCGTGCATGAAAGAATGCTCGTCGCCTGGAACGCGGCGTGGGTGAAGGCGAAGAAGGGGCTGGAGTAGTCATAGGCAGACCCCTCGACGATTCGCCATTGAACGCGGCGGACACCGTTGTCGCCGTCGACCTGCTTCACCGCCACCGCGCTGGGCGTCCCCCCGGAGGAGGCGAACGATTCCGCCGCCGGCCCTGCATCGCGCCAGTCTCGCATGCACCACGCGGTCAGCAGCACGGTGGCGACGAGCAGCGCCCCGGTGAACGCGCGCCATTCCGTGTCGCGGAACAACCGATCGAAGTGGCCGCGGAAACACTCGAACAGCAGCCCAAAGTTCGTTCCCGCGCAAATCATGAAGAAGATCACGATCCAGATGATGACCGGCCTGTCGTTGTAGTGCCCCATCGAGGCGTTTTTCGTCGAGAACCCCCCGGACGACAACGTGGCGAATGTATGACAGAACGCGTCGAAAAGAGGCATGCCGGCGAAGAACAGCGCGGCCGTCTCCATCACCGTCAGCCCCAGGTAGACCTCCCACAACACCTTCGCCGTCTCCGCCACCCGCGGCCGAAGGCGGCTGCCGGGAACGCCCGTGGCCTCGGCCCGGAAGAGCGCCGCGCCACCCGCGCCCATGGCCGGAAGCACCGCCAGCGCGAGCATCACCACGCCCATGCCGCCGAGCCAGTGCGTGAGCGCGCGCCAGAGCAGAATGCCGCGCGGCAACGCCTCGATGGCCACCGGCGGCGCGGTCGCCCCTTCCCCCGCGAACTTCCCGGTGACGGCGGCCGAAAGAGGCTCCACGTCGGCGTTCATGATGGACGCGCCGGTGGTGGTGAAGCCCGACATCGTCTCGAAGTAGGCGTCGGTGAACGACTCCGCAAGGTTGCCCGCGTCGCGCAGCGGCCCCGTCGCGCCACTGAGAACGAACGGCAGCGAACCGAAGCCGGCGAAAAAGACCCAGCCCAGCGTGACGATGCCAAAACCCTCCCGCGCCCCGTAGGTCACCGGCCCCGCCGGGCGGTTCACCAGGAACAGCGCGCCGCCCGCGGCGCCGGTGATCATAATGGAGAGCAGGAACGCCGCCGCCTCGCTTCGCTGGCCGCCCGCGCGCAGGTGGGGCGCGCCGGCCCAGGCCACCACCTCGCCCACCTCGTTCGGGAAGAGCCGCGCCGGAGAGAACCAGCCCACCGCCAGCGGCACGAGGAGGATGACGGCCACCATCATCAGCAGCATGCCGACCACGTGGAAGACGGCGCGAAGGTTCATGGCCGGCAACCGTTCATCTCGCGTCCGCGAGCCAACCTCAAAAAAAGGGGCCGGGGGCTGGGGGTCAGGCGGAGTACCGCGGTGTTGGGTGCTGGATGTTGGGGGTGGGCGGAGTACCGCGGTGTTGGGTGTGGGCGGAGTACCGCGGTGTTGGGTGTTGGGCCCAGCACCCAGCACCCAACACCCAGCACCCAGCACCCAGCACCCAAAGGCGGGGGGGCGGCCCATTGTTTCCACTTGGCGAACGAACTTCCCGCGCGGCGGCCAGCGCCGCCGATAGTAATGGTGGCCAAGTGGGGTAGAGGCGCGTTATAAGTTATTGTTCGGCAATGTGTTACGCTGTCGGCGGAGGCGTGTTCGCGGCGGGATCGGGTTTGCGTTCGGGCCGTAGCCGTCTGGACCTGGATTTGCGAGGTGGTCGTATTTGAAGCCCGTTGTGTTGCGCACGGCGCGGGATGGTGATTGCCCCCGGGCACGGGTGGTGATCGCTACCGGGCCAGGCGCCGCCGCCGCCCGCGGAGGTCGTTACGAACTTATGGATAAGGCGATGAGCAACTTCACGCGGTGTTCTGTCGCGCGCCACAGCCGGGCGGCGCTCATGCTGGGCGCGCTCCTGGCGCTGCCGGTCGCCGGGTGCCGGGGCACATGGCTGGGGGCCGAGCGGGACGCGATGATCGACGAGCAGATCAACGAGATGATCTACACGCCGGAGAGCAGCGCCGGCCCGGAGATCGCGCCGCCCTGGCATTCGCTGCGCAAGCACACCGTCACCGAGCATGCGCGCGACTTCCACCCCCACGTCTCGTTCGACGGCAAGATGCTGGTGTTCGCGGCCACCCGCAACGGCGAGACGAGCGACATCTACCTGAAGCAGGTGGACGGCATCGCGGTGGAGCGCAAGACCAACCACCTCGCGAACGACGCCTTCCCGAAGTTCTCTCCCGACGGGCAGCGCATCGCGTTCGCCAGCGACCGGGACGGGAACTGGAACATCTTCATTCTGAACGTGGAGGACGACACCAACACCGTCACGCAGGTGACGGACGATCGCTGGGACAACCTGGCGCCCACCTGGTCGCCGGACGGACGGCGCGTCTGTTTCTGCACCCGCAAGGGGCCGGGCATGCCGTGGGTGTTGCGCGTCAAGGTGGTCGGCTCGCCGGGCGAAATGAGCGCCGCCGACCTGGGCGAGGTGGTGGAGATCGGCCCCGGCCTCTTCCCCGACTGGGGCGTTCACCACAAGATCGCCTTCCAGCAGGCGCGGGGCGGCGGGACGAACTGGTTCAGCATCATGACCATCCAGGTCAACGCGGACGGATCAGTGTCGCGGCCGACGGAGATCGTCTCCGGCCCCGATTTCGCCGCCATCAACCCGGCGTGGTCCAGCGACGGGCGGCTGCTGCTCTTCGCCACCGTGTATAAAAGCCCGTATGCCCGCGCGTCGGGAAGGATGTTCCGGGGCGACGACGTCTACTTCTGCACGGAGGGGGGCAACTACCAGACCCGCCTGACCAACCACCCGGCGTCCGACTGGAACCCGGTCTGGGGGCCTGGTCCCCACCCGCGGGTCTACTTCGTCTCGGACCGCGACGGCTTCCAGAACGTCTACTCCGTGGTGCCCTACCTCTCCGGCAACGAAGGGCCGGTGGAGACCATGGGCCTGGATGGCGAGGGTGGTGCTCCGACCCGCCCGGAGATGGGAATGGGAATGGGAAGCCCGGCGCAGCCGCGCTGACGCTCTCTGGTCCGGCCCCGGCGGGAACGGGGCGATGTCGCCTTTTCCGCGCATGACCATGAGGATGCTCCCTGGCGCCGTCGTCCGGCTGGTCGCCGTCATCGGCGCCGCGGCCCTTTTGTGGGGGTGCGCGTCGCGGGGCAATCCCTACACGCGCGGCGACCTGGAAATCCGCACGCTCGCGGTCGCCCCGTCGTTCGTGCCGCGGATGGAGTCTGGCAACCCGCTCTCCGGCGCGCCGCTGGGCGGGCAGACGGTGTCGGTGGAGACGGGGCGCGTCTTCTGGCACCAGTTCACGGAGTGGTCGTTCGACCGCCTGGTGGACCCGGCCGACGTGCTCGCGGCGGTGGAGCGGGACCCGGACCTCTCGCTGCGCAGCCCGGCCGACGTGGTGAAACTGGGGCGCGTGCTGGGCGTGGACGCGGTGTTCATCAGCGCCGTCACCGAGTTCGACCCCTACAACCGCATGCCGCGGGTCGGCCTGCACGGGCAGTTGTTTTACACCAAGGAAATGACGCCCGAGACCGCCAACCTCGCCGAGGCTGACGCCCGCGGCGCGGCCGGCATGGGCGGCTTCTGGGGCGACGCCACCAAGGTCCGCAACTTCCCGGTCTACAACCGCTTCGCGGTCCACGATTCGAAAGAGAAAACCACGCAGGAGCAACTGGCGGAATACACCCGCCGCGTCAGCGTTCCGGCCGACTGGGCGCTGTCGGGCGAGGACTTCGTCAAGGTGAAGTCGGCCACCGAGTACATCCGCTTCATCGCCTGGCGCACTATGAACGATATGTATGACGCTGAGATGGAGCGCCAGGACCGCATCCCCTGGCCGCCCGAGACCGAAGGCGGCTGACCCGCCAGTGGCGCCCCGCGGGGCTCGCGTTCTACGCCCGCCGGTAGCGGTGGGAGGCGGCGCAGGCTCCTTCGGCCGAGACCATGGGCGCGCCCAGCGGCGTGTCGGGCGTGCAGGCCCGGCCGAAGGCGGGGCAGTCGGCCGGCCGGAGCAGCCCGGTCAACACCTGGCCGGCGCGGCAGTCGGCCGGCTCCGGCACGGGGTCGCGGGGAATGGCGAACCGGCGCTCGGCGTCGAACGCGCTGTAAGCGGCGCGCAGGCGCAGTCCGCCGCCGGGCACGACGCCCAGGCCGCGCCAGGGGCGGTCGGCGATCTCGTACACCTCGTCCATGATGGCGCGGGCCGCCGCGTTGCCATCCTCGCGCACCGAACGGCGGTAGCGGTTCTCCACCACGGCGCGCCCCTCCTCCAGTTGGCGCACCGCGCCCAGGAGACCCCAGAGGATGTCGAGCGGCTCGAACCCCGTGACCACGATGGGCGTGTGGTGGCGCGCCGCGATGGCGGGGTATTCGCCCGTGCCCGCCACCGTGCAGACGTGGCCCGCAGCCAGGAAGGCGTCCACCCGGCAGCCGGGGGCGGCCAGCAGCATCTCCAGCGCCGGGGGCACGCGCACATGCGCCGCCAGCAGGCTGAAGTTGGCCAGGCCGGTCTTTCGCGCCAGCCAGGCGGCCATGGCGGTGGCGGGGGCGGTGGTTTCGAAGCCGACCGCGTAGAAGACGACCTGCCGGCCGGGATCGGCGCGGGCGATCTCCACGGCGTCCAGCGGCGAGAGCGCCACCCGCACGTCGGCGCCCAGGGCGCGCGCGGCGAGCAGGTCGCCGTCCGGGCCGGGAACCCGCAGCATGTCGCCGAATGAGCAGAATGTCACTAAAGGCTGGAGAGCAATGCGGCGCGCGGCGGCGATCACCTCCAGCGGCGTGACGCACACCGGACACCCCGGCCCGTGGATGAGTGTCACGCCGGGCGGCAGCAGGTCTTCCAGGGCGTACCGCGCGATGGTGTGGGTCTGCCCGCCGCAGACTTCCATGATCGTCCATGGGCGCGTGGCCACGCGGCGCACCTCGTCGGCCACGGCGCGCACGGCGGCGGGGTCGCGGAACTCGTCAACGTATTTCATCCGGGGGACGGGGGTCGGGGGAAACGGGAACGTGGGAACGGGAGAGCGTGGGAACGTGCGACGGCGTCTGCCCATGCTCTCACGTTCCCGCGTTCTCACCTTCCCACGTTCTCACCTTTCCACGTTCTCACGTTCCCACGTTCTCACCTTCCCACGTTCCTTCTTTAGATCTCAGCCCGTGGGCGGTGGCGCTCCCGCCGCGACGGCGGCGGCCAGCGTCTCGCGGGCGGCGGCGGCGTCCAGGCGCGCGATGGCGAAGCCGGCGTGGACGATGACGTAGTCGCCGATCTCGGCCTCCGGGGCGTAGGCCAGGCAGACGTCGCGCGTGACCGCGCCGAACCGGACGCGCGCGAAGGGCAAGGCGCCCGCGCCTTCCCAACGCGCCTCTATCACTCCGGGCAGGGCCAGGCACATAGCGGTTGCCGCCACGGGGATACACGACCCCAGCCGCGCGCGGAGCGCGGGTTCATGGTGGAGATCGTAGCATGCCCCCGTCGGCTCCGGCCCTGGTTTCCCGCCGTGGCTGAGATGGGTGCAGATTCATCTTGTACATAGGGATCGTACATCCGATCCTGTTTCTCCGTGGGGAGTTACGCGAAAAGCATTCCCAGGGGGCCACGATGGATTTCAACGTGATCGAACACCTGAAGACGCTGATCGGCCACCTGCCCGCCGAAGAGCAGATGCGGGCGCGGCTGGCGTTTTCGCCGACGGCGGGGCTGCTGATGATGGGAATGGAAGAGGTGTTCTGGGAACTGGGCGGCAGGGTGATGGGTCGCGACGCGCTTGGGCAGGCGCGGGGAGCCGCCGACCGGAACGCGACCAGCGCGCACGGGCCGGGTTTGACGGCACGGTAGCGCGCCCAGGATTTGGAAGTCCCCGGTGCCCCCTATCGCAGCAAGGGAGCAACCTGCGCACCGAGCTGGAAGCAGAAGCCGATGATAATGAGTAGCCATCCGGCTTTCATGCGGCCGGGTGTGGTCGAATGCCCGCAGGCGTTTCCGTCATGGCGCATGATCCGTTTGTCCAGAACGCTGACGAGAATCACGCCGACGATGTTGAAGATGAGGCCCAGAATGTTGGCAGCGGTTTCGAGCGTCATGCGTCCCTCCGTTCACGTTTCTGCGTGTTCCGGATCATTCGCCTTGATTCGGGTCACTTCCACCGTCGCAGAGGCGGTCTGTGAATCGTTCAGGCCGCCGATGGCGTAGATACGACCGTTCACCACCGCCGCCTCGATGCTCGCGCGGGGGTAACCGCTCACCTCACCACCTGTAGGGGATCTGCACTGGTATTGACACAATCCGTTGTGTTTTCTTCGTCGCCGCATGGGAGCAAATCACATGGCTTTAGCATATAGTCATTATGTAATTCTAATGTAAACCCTTGCTGGCCAAGAGGTTGTATTGTGACACCCCCAGGTGAACGGTTACGCGCGGGGACACAAAGGGGACATTGCTACGGGGTCAAGTCCTTTCTCCCTGTGAGAACAGGCGACATGCTTTCCCATCCGAACCGAGAACCACAATCGCATTAGCGCGACGCCGATTCGTTTGGAGATGTCGGATCGCCTGAAAGGTATGGATATACACCGACTTCCGCCTTTTTTCGTGTTCGGATGTTCCAAACGGGCTTTCGTGCCACGCCTGGTACGAGATCCCCAACAAGATGTCCGCGAGTTGAAGCAGTTCGCTCCCTCGATCGTTGCATGGAAACGCCCGAAGTAACCCGAATCCACGTACGAGTTCGACGTGCGCCGATTTCGCATCCTGGACGTCGAAATCCAGGTGAACCGTGCTGGTGCCGCGTGAAAGGCCGCCGGGGACAAGAGGATCGCATTCGAGGCGCTCCACAGCCTGCATCACTTGGCAGAGGCGCGATCGAGGATCCCTTCCAGCAGCAGCCAGTACGAAGAACATCAGTGGTCCAGCCAAAAACCGGTCGATCCAACGGCAAGCCAGTTCCGCCTCCAGGGATTTCATATCTGTCCAATGGAGTGAACCGATAGGACACTTCGACCCGAGATGCTTTGTCTTCTGACAACGAAGCCTATCCTTCTCCTTGAACAACAGGGCTCCCAGACAGCAAGCCACGCCGGCTTCGAGCACAAGGAGCCCGATCTCCGACGGATGGCCCGACGAGTCCTTGCGTTCGTCGACGTAGATGTCCCAGCCTGTGGTCAAGGGAGGTCTCCCTGCCCCACAATCCATTGTGGGATTGTGTGGGTCTCACAGAAGGCATTGCAGACCTGCATCGAGCGACGGTCAATGCAAGAAGAAGTCAGAGAGACTTTATTAGTACTCACCTTTGCTATCGATACAACCAAACGTCATTCATGTAAACTCCTGCCAAACCGCCCAAGATCCAGAATCCGTCACCCCGCGCAATCAGGGCGTGGCCATGCCTAGGGACCCAAGGTACCTCAGCGCCGCTCTTCGTCCAGGAAACCCCATCGGATGATGACCACACATCCGCCAAGTCCCTTCCTCCGCCACCAAGTCCGCCCACAACCCAAATACGATTGCCCAAAACAGTACTTGTGTGGCCATCGCGCGCATCCCAAGGTGCGAATTGCACCACCTGTGTCCAAGATCGACCGTCGCTTGTTGACCACACGTCGCGGAAGAACTCCTCGCGGTTGTTTGCACTTGAGTAGCCGCCCAGTAGGAAAATCTTGCCGGAAAACGAAACCAACGTGGGGTTGCGGCGACTGAGCCACGGGGCGTCGCTAGTAACTTGCGTCCAGTTGGCCCCATCTCCCGAGGACCACACGTCGTTCAAGTAGCGAGTAGAGAATCCCCCAACAACCCAGATTCGCGAGTCGTGGGACACGGTGGCGAAGTCCTGCCTTCCTGACCATTGCGCCGCCGGCGTTACGAGAGAAAACACGCTCCCGTCCGCAGAGGACCACACATCATTGTGCCGAGTGACGACACCATTGGCTGTGCTCACCCCGCCCATTGCAAACAGTGCCCTGCCATGCTCCAGAACGCGAAGGGCACCTCGGTTGCCCCAAGGTGAGTCTGGCGCGACGCGCGTCCAATTCGCACCGTCCGTGCTCGACCACCGGTCTCCTCGATCTCCAAACCCGGTGTCTCCCCCGATGACGTGAAGTTTTTCACCGAGAACGGCGGCACCGACGAACCCACGGCCGACCCACGGAGTGCCGGGTGCTACTGGCGACCAGGACTTCGAATCGGTTGACTCCCAAACGTCGGCATGCGTAATTCCGGATTGCGGTTTCCCGCCACCCACAAGAATAATCCTAGAACCAAGTGTAACAGCCGTGTGCCCCCCCCTTGGAAGCCACTCTGCAGTCGCCGTTTCGCGTTGCCAGTTCTTCAGATCGGTGGTGGACCAAACGTCATTGTACAGAGTTGTTCCGAGGTCTGATCCACCCAGCACAAACAGCGTGCCCTCTTTAACGACGGCGGCGAAGTTCCAACGGGGTGCCCATGGCACCGACGGATTTTCCAGCGTCCATTCACGACCATCAGTCGACGACCAGATGTCGGACAGCAAACCGTTAGGCCCTGCCCCCGCCAACACGACAATCCTATTGTTGAATTCGACGCATCCGAACCCTCCCCGCGGACCGAACGCGGCGGAGGATGTTTCCTGTGCCCATGCCGTACCGGATACCGACGACCAAACGTCGGAGCGATTGCTTCCCGCGAGAACCCACAACTTGCCGTTGAACGTTACCATCGCGTGGTCGTTACGCGATCCCCATGTGGGCGCTTGCTGTTGAACCCACTGTTTTCCGTCGGTGGACCACCACAGATCCGAAAGACCTCCGGATGCGGTACGGCCTCCTTGGATCCACATCTTTCCAGAGAGCACAGACACGGCGAATTCCTGTCGACCAACCCACGGTGCGTTTGGTGTTACTTCGGTCCAAGAAACCCCATCCACGGATGACCAGACGTCGTGTTGATACACGCCGCCCATGACCCACAGTTTTCCATCAAAAACCACCGAAACATGCCCATTGCGAGCTGCCCAAGGAGTTCCAGAAACCAGAGTCCAAGGGTCGTACGTCACTACGAGAACAGCAGGCGAAGACGGATTGCCCGCTGAGTCAGCGGATGTGGCGGCAATCGTGTTCGGACCATCGGCGAGGGAAGCGGCGACGTGCCAGGATCCGTTTTCCAACACAACAGGCGTGAGAGCCGTGCCGTTGAGTTTGACCGAAACCCCAGTGGTGTCGGTGCTGGCCGTGCCACCGATGACGAGGTTGCGCTCCCGGCGGGGCGATTCGATAGGGGAAATGAGGGGAGGCTCAGGTGGGATCACGTCGATCGAGAGAGGAGTTGCTGAACTTTGCTTGTTTTGCGTGCCTATACGCTCCTCATTCCCCACCTGATCCACCGCCAGCGCCGCGACGTAATACGTTGTGCTCGCCGTCAATCCCGCCAGCACGGCGGTCGTCGCGCCCGCCGTCGTGGTGATCGCCGGTCGCCGTCCGACGGTGGTGGTGAAGTCGCTCGTTTCGGCGTAGAGGCGATACACGAGCGCCGATGCCGGCGTCACCGCGTCGGTCGCCGGTGTCCACGAGAGAGAGATAGAATCGGACGTCACGGCGCCGATGGTCAGCACGGTGCCGGATGGGGGCGTGACGTCGCCACCGGGTTGCGGCGTCGGCGTCGTGCCGGGAAGAACAAGCGTCACGTCCGGGACGATGTAGGCGCCTCCGGGAACCGAGAAGACGTTGTTCACCACCTGCTCGACGTAGCCCGACTTCGTGAACTTCAGCCGATACAGCCCCTGCGGCACGTTCGACAGAGTGTACTTCCCTGTCCCGTCCGTCGACGTCTTCGCGCCGCCGCCATCGATCTCGACTGTGACGCCGGAATGATCGCTCTTTCCGTAAAGAGTCACGACACCCGTGATCACGCCGAATTTCTGCGTTGACGCCAGCATGACAGGATCGCGCGTGGTGGTCTTGCCGGCGAGCACGGCGACCCCCGACACAACTTCGTCTGCAAACCCTTCGCGACGATACGAGAGCGTGTACGTCCCCGCGCGAAGACCCTCGAACCTATACGCGCCGGCGGCGTCGGTGACGGCGAAGGCGCCAAGGCCCGCGACCGTGACCACGATGTTCTGGTGCGTCGGTTGGCCTTCGAGCAGCGCGGTTCCAGAAAGCGTGCCGGTGGGAACCGAGCCGGCGTTCAAGGGGTCGGAGCCGGCGGCGGTTTCGTCGGTGTCGGGGAAGCCGTCGTTGTCGTCGTCGGTGTCCTGGTCGTTCGGCGCGCCGTCGCCGTCGAAATCGGGGGCGGACAGGGCCGAAAGGAAGATAGTGATGGAAAGGGCGGTGGTCTTGTCGGCGACGACGAAGAGGTTGGGCGCCGTTTGCGGCGCGTAACCCTTGGCGGAGACCTCCAGCGTGGCGATGCCGGCGGGGACGCCGGAGACGGTGAACGCGCCGGCGGCGTCGGTTTCCGAGACCACCGTGGCGCCGCTCGCCTTGACGGATATCTTCGAGTGGTCGGCCGAATCGGCGCGCTTGGCGATGCCCGTGAGGTTCCCCTTCGGCGCGCCCGTCTCTTTCGTCAGGGCGAAATCGATGCCCGGCGCGTCCTTGCCCGCCTCGACCGCGACGTTCTCGACCGTGGCCGTGGTATGCCCGGATTTCAGCGCGGCCACTTTGTACGAGCCTTCAGCGAGGAAGGAAATGGTGTACGCGCCCGAATCGTCGGTGATGGCGAGGAACGACGTGCCGGGCACGAACACCGTGACGCCGATGTTGCCGACGGGGTTCTTGTCGATGAGGGCCTTTCCCGAAATGGAGCCGGCGCGCTTGAGTTTCACCTGACCGAGGTGGCGGCCGTTGTCTTTGGTGACCTCGATGTCCTTCTGGTGGATTTTCAGTTCGCTCGCGCCGTCGCCGTCGTCGTCTTTCTCGATGTTCACCTCGTACTTGCCTTCGGGAACGCCGCGGATGGTGAACGAGCCGTCCT
>JACQVU010000522.1 GCA_016209585.1 Planctomycetota bacterium | reverse complement strand
CCCCCGTACGCCATGTCTTCTGCCTCCTTTCCAGCCTTTCGTGGCGACGACGGGGCGCGGCGCTTCATGGAGGCGTTTGACGGCGCGCTGTCGCTGGCGGTGGCGGCGGTGGGCCTGGAACTGGACCTGTTCAACCGCATTGGCGGGCGGGACCTGACGGCGGGCGAGATCGCGGCCGAGACGGGCCTGGACGCCGGCATGGTGGAGCGGTGGTCGCGGGCGGCGTGGCGGCACGGGTTCCTCGATCGGGTTGACGAACGGTACGCCTTGGCGCCGGGCGCGCTCCGCTTGCTGAGCCGCGAGGGCGAGCGGTCGCTGGCCGGCGTGGTGCGGGCGGGCGCGGCCGTGGCCGCGGGCGTCGCGGGCCTGTGCGACGCCCTGCGCGGCGGATCGGGAGGCCAGGCGCGGGCCGCGGCCGCGGCCGGCTGGGCGGCGGCGCGCGAGCAGTGGGATGAAGACTTCTCTGGCCCGCTCTGGCGCGCGGAGGTGTTGCCGCGCGTGAAGGAGATTGACGTGCTGCTCGCGCCCGGCGGCCGCTTCTGCGACGCGGCCCCGGGGTCCGGCTGGTTGGGGGTGGAACTGGCGCGCCGTCACCCACGGTGCACGGGCGTGTTGCTGGCCGGCGACGAGACCGCCGCGGCTCGCCTCCAGCAGCGGCTGGCGGACGGTGGCGTGGCCGGGCGGGTGCGGGCGGCGTCCAGCGCGGACCCGGCGCGGGGGGAGTTCGGCGGGAGACATCACTTGGTCATATTGCGCGACGCGCTTCCCCGGCTGCTCGCGGCCGGCGCGGGCGCGTGCGATCCCCTGTTCCGTGGCGCGCGCCAGGCGCTGTGCGAGGGCGGCGCGCTGCTGGTGGCCGACGTGAACCGCCCCGCGCAGCCCCTGCCGGAGGAAAGCCCCCGCGACCGGCTGTTCGACGCGCTGGACCTGATGGAGTCTCTGGAAGGCCGCCGGCTGTCCTCGGCGGAGGAGGCCGCGGCGCTCTTGGAGGCGGCGGGCTACGCGCCGACGGAGGTTCTGTTCCAGGGCGGGAGGTATTTCGCGCTGGTGGCGCGGGGGTGAGCGGAGCCGGGCTGTTCAGACGGTGACGGTGTCGCGCTCGGTGAAACTGTGCTTGGCGCCGTCGTAAGAGAGCAGCACGGCCTTGGCCTTGATCTCGGTTTCGAGGTGGACGGGCCGACGCCAGAGATGGTGGAGGTTGGCGAGGGTCTCTTTGGCGTCAGCCAGTTTCAGGTCGACGCCGTGATGGCGGTGGATGAGGAGCAGTTCGCCGCGGTTCTTGTAGTTGGCGTCCTGGGCCACGATGAGGGGCTGGCCGCAGTTGGTGAGTTGGTTGAGAAGGCGGCCCTTGATGTCGGCGAAGTCGCGGCCGGAGATTTCATAGCGGCTGGTGTGGGGGTTGAAGTCGTAGGTGAAGAGTTTGTGGCGGTCGCAGAACTCTTCGGTGAGGAAGGCGTCGATGAAGGTGACGTCGGAGTGGACCTTGCGAACCTCGAAGATCTTGTCGCGGCCGAGGCCGAGGTTCTTGTTCCAGGCGTCGCGCGCGTCGAGGTCGGCGCATTCGTCGTATTCCTTGCCGAAGCGGCCCTGGTTCCACCGCTCCTCAATGTCGCGGAACAGTTCCAACCCCAGTTTGTAGGGGTTGATCTGGCCGGGGGACTGGCCCAGGGTGGCGCTGGTGACGTCGGCGTAGTCGACGACCTCGGCGTCGGTCATGATCCGCTCGGTCATGAGGCGGGAGTGCCAGTAGGTGGCCCAGCCCTCGTTCATGATTTTTGTCATGCGCTGGGGCACGAAGTAGTAGGCCTCCTCGCGGATCATCTCGAGCACGTCCTGCTGCCATTTGGCGAGCGGGGCATGCTCCATGAGGAAGAGAAGCAGGTCTTTGACCGGCTCTTCCGGGAACTTCTTGCGGCGCTCCTTCTCCGCGCGGAGTTTCTTCTTCTGGCCTTCGAGGAAGTCGGGGGGATTGATGTAGCGCTCCATGTAGGAGCGCGCGCGGAGGCGGGGGACTTCGCTGGCGGGGTTTTCATCGTCGGGGTGGGGGCGCTCCACCCGTTCCTTGCGGTCGACGAAGAGCGCGTGGGGGTCGATGAGGTTCTCGATCGAGAGGCAGGCGTCGATGAAGCGCTCGATCTCCTCCACGCCATGTTTCTCGGCGTACTTGCGCACGCGGGTGGCGTGGTTGGCCATTTCGTCGATCATCTTCCGGTTGGTGCGCGAGAACCAGGTGTTGTGGCGGAAGAAGTCGCCGTGGGCGTAGACGTGGGCCACGACCAGTTTCTGGGCCGTCATGGAGTTCCCCTGCATGAGGTAGGCGCAGCAGGGGTTGTTGTTGATCACCAGTTCGTAGATCTTGCCGAGGCCGTAGGCGTACTGCTTGCTGAGGTGCTCGTACTGCATCCCGAAGCGCCAGTGGGGGTAGCGCGTGGGGAAGCCGTCGTACGCGGCCACCTCGTTCAGTTCGTCGAAGGGCAGAGCCTCGAAGAAGGTCTCGAAGAAGTCCAGGCCGCACTCGCGGGCGTATTCCTTGATCTCCTGGATCACTTCCCGAAGTTCCGACGTGAGCACCGTGGCGGGCATGTCAATACTTCGGCCTTTCGCCTTTGGCCTTCAGCCTTCCTAGCGCCCCTTGCCCAGGAAGGCCTGGATCCCCGGCAGGATGCCGTCCTGGTCGGCGATGTCGGTGGTGATGATGCGTTCGTCGTCGTCGAACGCCCGGTCGAGGTCGCCCTTGAACTTGCCGCTGCCGTACACCGAGCGCACCTGGCCGTAGCAGAACATGTTGGACTTGGGCAACAGGTTGTCGCGGAGCAGCGCGACGCAGCGCTCGGTGTCGTCGGTGCCCCAGTTGTCGCCGTCGGAGAAATGGAAGGGGTAGATGTTCCACTCCGCCGGCGCGTACTCGTCGTCGATGATCTTGTTGCAGAGATCGTAGGCGCTGGAGATCTTCGTGCCGCCCGACTCCCGCAGGTGGTAGAAGGTCTCCTCGTCCACCTCCTTGGCGGCGGCGTCGTGCACGATGTAGCGGGTGGTGAGCGCCTTGTACTGCGACCGCAGCCAGGTGTCGATCCAGAAGGCCGTGATGCGCACGATCTCCTTCTGCTCGTCGCCCATGGAGCCGGAGACGTCCATCATGTGGATGATCACCGCGGCGTAGTCCGGCGTCTCCTTCACGTTCCAGGAGCGGTACCGCTTGTCTTCCCGGATGGGAATGACCTTGGGGTCGCCCGGATCGTAGGCCCCCAGCGCGATCTGCCGCTTGAGCGCCTGCCGGAAGGTGCGCTTGAAGTGGCGCAGCGACTCCGGCCCGGCCAGGCGGATGCCGGTGTAGCGATCTTTCCGCGCGATGACCTGCCGGCGCCCCTTGGCCTGAATGTTGGGCAACTCCAGTTCCTCGCCCAGGATCTCGGCCAGTTCCTTCAGCGTCACCTCCACCTCCAGATCGTGTTCGCCGGGCATCTCGCCGGCCTCGCCGGGACCGGTGCCGGGATGTTGCGGGCCGGAGATGGGCGTGCCGTTCTCTCCCTCGCCCTGGCCCACGCCGCCGCGTTCCCTGGCGCCGAAGCGAAACCTCGGGATGTCGATCTGCGGAAGCGGAATGGAGACCGAGTTCTTCCCCTTGCGGCCAATCATCTCGCCCTTGCTGACGTATTTCTTGAGATTCTGGCGAATCGCGCCATGCACGATCCGGCGAAAACGGGCGTGGTCTTTGTCGATCTTGCGAACCATACCGGGGGCGGGGGGCCGGGGGCCGGGGAGATGGGGAGATGGG
>JACQVU010000521.1 GCA_016209585.1 Planctomycetota bacterium | reverse complement strand
CCTCCGCCGCGGGCTGCTAGTCTGGCCACGTCACCTGCCGGGTACCAAACGTTCGGAGCCAGACCATGAGCGACTCGCCCGTCTTCAAGTTCATCGTCGTCCTCCTCCTGGTCGTCGCGGTGGCGGGAGTCGGGTTGGCGATGCTCCAAATCAACGGGGTCGAAGGGCATCTGAACGAGGTTCAGAAGGAAGTCAAACAGATCAACGCCGCCTTCCAGGAGGCGGAAGCAAGCCGTGAGATGGGTAACACGACGGCGCGGCCGCCGGTGAAGCCGGTGGTCGCTCCCGCTCCCGCTCCCGCTCCCGCGCCCGCCCCCACCACGCCCGTGGCGCCGCGGCCTCCCGCTACCGGGACGAGCACGGGCGGCCAGCCGGCAACTCCGGGTGGGCCGGGCACGCCGCCGGCGCCGAGGGTCGGGGGGGAGTCTCCGGTCACGCCGCCGAACACGCCGCCGCCCGTGCCTTCGCCGGTGGCGCCGGCCGTGCCCGGGGCTGGAACGCCGCCGGCCGGCGCGCCGGATGGCCAGCCGACCGGCCCGGTGGCGACGGGCGGGAAGAAAGGGGCGATCGCCGCCGCGGCCGAGTACAGCGAGGAGCCGACCGACCTGACTCCGGATCAGAAGCGCCTGATGCGGGTCGGTCTTCTGGAGCGTCGGTCGCACGACCGGCCGCCGCGCGACGAACTGGTGCTGTCGCTCGGCTCGCAGGAGCCGGGGTCGCTCAACGCCGTGACGGAGAACGACTCGGCGGTGGAGTCGGTCTACCGCTGGGTGTCGGAATCGTTCGCGCGCCGGAGTTGGCACGACCCCGACAAGTGGGAGCGGCAACTGGCCGAGCGGTGGGAGATATCCGACGACTACCTGACCTACAAGGTCTTCCTGAAGAAGGGGATCAAGTGGGCGGCGCTGGAGACCAGCGACGACAACGCGAACGAGGTGAAAATCCCGGAGACGGAACTGACGGCCGACGACGTGGTCTTCGCGCACGACTGCATCATGAACGAGCACGTGCTGGCCTCGTTCTCCAAGACCTATTACGAGGGCAGCACGGTGGAGAAGGTTGACCCGTACACCGTGATCTTCCATTGGGACAAGAAGAACTACACCTCGCTGGAGGCCACGCTCTCCTTCGCCCCGGTGCCGAAGCACGTCTACGCTTTCGCGTCAGACCTCAAGACGCCGCTGCCGGGGCCGTATCGCACCAACGAGGAGTTCGCCAACAAACTCAACACCAGTTGGTTCAACCGCATGGCGCTGGGCACCGGCCCCTTCCGCTTCGTGCGGTGGGACGCCGGCAACCGCATCGTGCTGGAGCGCAACCCCGGCTGGTGGGGCGGCAAGAACGGGCCGCCCTTCAAGCGCATCTCGTTCCGCATCGTGCGCGACCCGAACACGGAGTTGCTGCAGTTCAAGGACGGCATGCTCGACGTTCTCGGCGTCTTGCCGCGCATGTTCGTCTCCGAGTGCCGCCCGCCGCAGTTTGTTGACCAGGGCCAGCCGCTGGGGCCGGCGGGCAAGTTCGTCAAGGGCACCTACACCTCGCCGTCGTACTCCTACATCGGGTACAACGCGCGCCGGCCCTTGTTCAAGGACAAGCGGGTGCGCCAGGCGCTCACCATGACGGTGAACCGGGATCGCATCCTGAACGACGTTTACAAGAGTTTCGGCAGCGTCATCTCGGGGCCGTTCCACCCCGACTCGCCCCATTACAACCAGGCCATCAAGCCGCTGCCCTTCAATCTGAAGGAGGCGAAGAAGGTGCTGGAGGGGGCCGGTTGGCGCGACAGCGACGGCGACGGCATCCTTGACAACGTGTTGGAGGTGGACGGGGTGAAGAAGCGCACGAAGTTCGAGTTCAAGTTCTCCATCTCCACCGGGGCGCAGGAGGTGGAAGACATGGCCGCCATCTGGAAGGCCGACCTGCAGAAGGTCGGCATCAACCTCGAAATCCAGAAGTCGGACTGGTCGCAGTTCCTGAAGGAACTGAACAACTGGTCGTATGACGCCGTGACGCTGGCGTGGCTCCTGTCGTGGGACGGCGACCCGTACCAGTTGTGGCATTCCTCCCAGGCGACGATCAAGGAAAGTTCCAACCACGTCGGGTTCGAGAACGCCGAGGCCGACGAGATCATCATGAAAGCGCGGGAGACATTCGACCAGCCGGGGCGCACGAAATTGTTCAACCGTTTCCATGCCATCCTCGCCGACGAGCAGCCCTACACCTTCCTTTTCTGCCGCCGGGCATGCGTGGTCTGGGACCCGAGGTTGGAGGACATGGGCAAGTGGTCGCCCATGCGCCCCTGCTACGACCTGCGTGACGTCTGGGTGAAGCCGGCGAACGTCCGGCACAAGTGAGCGGGAACGGAGGGCGGCCGCCGCCGGCGCGTCGATGGGGAACTACGTCCTTAAACGGCTCGGTCTGATGGTGGTGACCCTGGTGGGGATCTCCATCATCAACTTCGCCATCATCAACTTCGCGCCCGGCGCGCCGGCCCGCATCGCGGTCGCCCCGGGGGAGGGCATGAAAGACATCGGCGTGTCGCAACAGGCCGTCGACACGTACAAGAAGTTCTTCCACCTCGACAAGCCCGTCCACACCCGCTACCTGCTCTGGCTGGCCGACGTCGTGCAGGGCGATTTCGGCCGCTCGACCGAAACCTACCGCCCGGTGTGGGAGCGCATCCGCCCGGCGCTGCCCATCACCATGATCATTTCGTTCATATCGGTGGTCATCGCCTACGTGGTGGCCATTCCGGTCGGCGTCTGGGCCTCCACCCGCCACCGCACCGTGCGGGAGCGCGGCGTCACGTTGCTGCTGTTCGCCCTCTACTCGCTGCCCGCCTTCTGGGTCGCCACCATGCTGCTGGTCTATTTCGCCAGCAGCCATGTGGCGGAGCGGGGCGTCGAGGCCTTCGGCCACGTTTTCATGGAGCCTGGGAAGACCTATGTGGTCGGCCCGCCGGTTGGACTGCCCGAACTTTTCACGTTCCGCGGGGAGGACTTCAAACTCTTCCACCCCAAGGGCGTGGCTGAAATTGCGCGCGTGGAGACCACCACGCTCGACTGGCTGGGACAGAACGCCTGGCACCTGCTCCTCCCCATCATCTGTTACACCTACGCCAGTTTCGCGGGCCTGTCGCGCTACAAGAAGTCCGCCATGCTGCAGATCCTGCGCGACGACTACATCCGCACCGCCCGCGCCAAGGGGCTGCACCCCTTCCTGGTGGTCTGGAAACATGGCGTGCGCAACGGCCTGATCCCCATCGTCACGCTCTTCGCCGGCCTCCTGCCGGAACTCATCGGCGGCTCGGTCATCATTGAGTACATTTTCGACATCCCCGGCATGGGCCAACTGGCGTTCCACTCCATTACCTCCCGCGACTACCCGACGCTGATGGCCATTAACATGCTCACCGCCCTGCTGGTGCTGGTCGGCATCCTGCTCTCCGACATTCTGTACGCCGTGGTGGACCCGCGCATCACCTTCAAATAGCGGCCGGCGAGGCCGTTACTCATCGTGTCGCTCACGCCAGCCCCAGCGCCCACGCCCCCGGCTTCCGACGGCGCCGACCGCCCCCCGGAAGCGGCGACGCTCTCCCGCCAGCCGGAGCCGCGCAGTTACGGGCAGATCGTCTGGCAGCAGTTCAACAGGAACCTGCCGGCGCGGCTCTGCTTCTGGCTCCTGGTCTTGGCATTCCACTTGGCGGTGTTCGCGCCGCTGATCGCCAACCGTTTCCCCTTCTGGTGGGAACTGGGCCGTGATGACCCGAAGAACCCCGTGAGCTCCTTTCCGGCGATCTTCCACCTCCTCGACCGGAACGCGTGGAAGCAGAACAACGTCGATATCGCCTTCAACCTGCTGCTGGTCGCCTATATGCCGGCGCTCCTGGCGTTGCTGCTCATCCGGTTCACGTTGCGCCGCCGCGCCCGGCGCGTGGCGCTCGCCGCCTTTCTGGGGGCGCTGGTGGTGGCCGTTGGCGTCGGCGTGGCCTATCTCGACATCGAGCGCCCGTTCACCGACTACCGCGCGGCCGTGGAGTCCGAAGAGTCGGTGCGCATGCTCCGCGCCATGTTCCCCACCGCGCGCGCCGCCACCGTCGCGTCGGTGGCCGAGACGCTCTGCGACACCGCCGGTCCCCGCGACACCCACGACGTGCTCCGCGCCGCGTTCGACCGGAAACTCACCGCCGCCGACTTCGCGCGGTACCAGGCGTCGATCGACGCGGTCATCGGCCCCGACGTGAACCCGGACGCCGCCGCCCTCTTCGCCGGGCTGCTGGCGCGGTCGCCCTTCCCCGCGGCCCGCGAGCGCGTGACGCCGGTCCGCGCCCTCTGGGCGCCGGTGCGATACTCCCCGTTCGACGACAGTTCGGCCGACAAGGAGATGCGCGACGGCCCTGCGGCCCGCGCTCGCGGCCACTACCTGGGCACCGACCAGATGGGCATGGACGTGCTCGCCCGCCTGCTCTACGGCACGCGGGTGTCGCTGACCATCGGCGTGGTCGCGGTGAGCATTTTTGTCACGCTGGGCGTTCTCGTCGGCGGCGCCGCCGGCTACTTCCGCGGCTGGGTCGACATGATCATCTCCCGCTTCATCGAGATCGTCATCTGCTTCCCCAGTTTCTTCATGATCATCACGGCGGTGGCCTTCCTGGGGCCGAGCATCTTCAACATCATGCTGGTGATCGGCGTCTTCGGCTGGACCGGAACCGCGCGGCTGGTGCGGGGCGAGTTCCTGAAACTGGGCGCCGGCGATTTCGTGGTGGCGGCCCGTGCCCTGGGGCTGTCGGCCCCGCGGATCATGTTCCGGCACGTCCTGCCCAACGCGCTCGCCCCGGTGCTGGTCACCGCCACGTTCGGCGTGGCGGGGGCGATCCTCTCGGAGTCCAGCCTCTCCTTCCTGGGGTTCGGCCCGCAGCCGCCGGTGCCGACCTGGGGGTACATGTTGAACACGGGGCGCAACAACCCGAACACGTTGTCGCATCTGATCTTCTGGCCCGGTTTCTGCATCTTCCTGGTCGTCACCCTCTTCAACCTCATGGGCGAGGGGCTGCGCGACGCCATCGACCCCAAGTTGCGGCAGTAGCCATGGCCGGTATGCCTTCCTCCAGCGTCGTCGCCGACGCCGCGGGCGCGCTGCGGGCGCGCTTGGGCAAGGCGCGCAAACCCAAGGTGGCCATTGTTCTCGGCACCGGTCTGGGCGGGTTGTCGGCCCGCATCGAGTGCCGGGTGGCCGTCTCCTACGAAGAGATTCCCCATTTCCCGGTTTCCACGGTGGCGTCGCACGCCGGCGACCTGGTGTTCGGCGCCATCGGCGGCACTCCCATCGTGGCCATGGACGGCCGGTTCCATTATTACGAGGGGTACGATCTCGCGGCCGTGACGCTGCCGGTGCGGGTCATGCGGGCGCTGGGCGCGCGCTTTCTGGTCGTCACCAACGCCTGCGGGGCGTTGAACCCCAACTTCCACGAGGGCGACCTGATGGCCATCGACGATCATATCGCCCTCTTCGGCCCCAACCCGCTCATCGGCCCCAACGACGACCGCCAAGGCCCCCGCTTTCCCGACATGATCGAACCCTATGACAAAGACCTCATCGCCCGCGCCGAGCGCATCGCGCTGGCCGCCGGCATTCGCATGCATCGCGGCGTCTACGTCTGGGTCACCGGCCCCAGCCTGGAGACCAGGGCGGAGTATCGCATGCTGCGCCTCCTGGGCGCGGACGTGGTGGGCATGTCCACCGTGCCGGAGGTCATCGCGGCGGCGCACGCCGGCTTTCGCACCGTCGGCTTCTCCATCGTCACCGACCGCTGCCTTCCCGACGCGCTGCGGCCGGTGGACATCAAGCAGATCATCGCCACTGCCAACGCCGCCGAGCCGCGTCTGACGCGGGTGGTGGCCGACCTGGTGAGCCAACTTCGCTGACGCGGATATCTCACCGTAAAGGCGCGGAGAACGCGGAGTGTTCTCGTGAGTTGAGCGCCAAGCGCGTTTATGGACTTCGATGGCCGCCGCGATGGTTCTCTCCGTCAGTTCCTTCGGCTCGCGCGTGAGGAACCGCCCCGTGGATGGGTCGTACCGGAACTACGAGCCTGCTGACCGCCTCACGGCGGAACTACGATCCGGGCGCGGGTTGCCCCCGCCCCATCTCCCCATCTCCCCAGCCGGGGTGCTGGGTGCTGAAGAAAGGTTGAAGGCAAAAGGCCAAAGTGCGAACGTCGACCTTCAGCCTTCCGCCTTCAGCCTTCCGCCCCCAACACCCAACACCGCGGTACTCCGCCCAACCCCCGACCCCCGACCTCAGATGCACCCATCGGTGGCTTGGCGCGTGACGACCGAGGGGTTGGTGGCGCCGTTCGTCGTCCAGACGCGGGCGAAGCGGGACCGGATCGTCGGCGTCCACGGCGACGCCATAAAGATCGCGGTGGCTGCCGCGCCCGAGAAGGGGAAGGCCAACGCGCGCGTGGTGGAGTTCCTGGCCGGCCTGTTGGGTGCGCCGCGCTCGGCCGTGGTCATCCGCTCCGGCCACACCTCACACCGCAAGCAGATTCTCTTCACCGGACGAACCGATTGGCCGACGCTCGCCGCCGCCCTGGGGTTTTTTGGCGGCCCGACGGGCGGTGAGCAGGGGTGAGGATGGCCTCGCCCGTGCGCCCAGCCACCTCCGCACCCTGACAACTGACGACTGGTTCCTGACGACTGATTTTTGGGGTAATATGTTGGGGGTGCTCGACGCCGCCCTGGCGAGTCGCAGCCGGGCGGAGCGCGAACGGTCTACCGAAACAGGCTCTAAGAGTCTCCTTCGGCGGGCGGTTCGCCGGCGAGCCTGGGCGCGGGCGAGGGGGCCGCCCACGGTGGATCGGGGAAAGCGAGGGCGCCGCGCGGATGCGCGTTCCACTCACGGCTCACGGCGCGAAGGAAATGGCCCTGGCCGCGCTTTGCTTCGGCGGCGCGGCCGCGGCCGCCTGGGTTCTGCTCCCCACGCTGCCGGAGTTGCGCGTCGGCGTGGCGGTGGTGAGCGGCCTGGCGCTGCTGTTCGTGCTCAACTTCTTCCGGGACCCCCAGCGACGCCCGCCGACGGGCGAGGGGAACGTGGTGGTGTCGCCGGCCGACGGGAAGGTGACGCTGGTGGACCGGGTGGAGAGTTGCGAGTACCTGGGCGGGCCAGCCACGCGGGTGAGCGTCTTCCTTTCAGTGTTCAACGTGCACGTGAACCGCGTGCCGCTCGCGGGCACGGTGCGCTACCTGCGTCACCAGACGGGGCGGCACGGGAACGCGATGAACGCGGCCTCCGCGCGGGAGAACGAGCGGCAGTACATCGGGTTCGAGACGGAGACGGCGGGCGCCGACGGCCAGCCGGTGCGATACCTGGTGGCGCAGGTGGCCGGCGCCATCGCGCGGCGGATCGTCTGTCCGGTGGCCGAGGGGCAACGGTTCGAGACCGGCGCGCGGTTCGGGATGATCAAGTTCGGGTCGCGCACGGAGGTCTATTTCCCCGCGGGCTGCGGCTTCGAACCGGGCGTGAGGCCCGGCGACGCGGTGAAGGGCGCAGCCACGCTCCTGGGGGT
>JACQVU010000528.1 GCA_016209585.1 Planctomycetota bacterium | reverse complement strand
GTCCGTGGGCGCGCCGTTGTACGAATCGTGATACCAGTCCTCGCACCACTCCCAGACGTTGCCATGCATGTCGTACAGCCCCCAGCCGTTGGGCTTCTTCTGACCCACCGGGTGCGTCGTGCCGCCTGAATTGGCGTCGTGCCAGGCGTATTCGGCCAGCGCGGATTCGGCGTCACCGAACGAGTACCGCGTGGTCGTTCCCGCGCGGCAGGCGTACTCCCACTCCGCCTCGCTCGGCAGCCGCAACCCCGCTTTCTCGCAGAACTTTTGGCAATCGTCCCAGGAGACGGTTTCCACCGGCGCGTCGAGACCCGCGTTCGTGAATTCCGACGGGTTGCTCCCCATCACCGCCTGCCACTGGTGTTGCGTCACCTCGTACTTGCCCATCAGGAAGGCACTCACGTTCACCCGATGCTGGGGGCCTTCGCACGTCCAGCGCCCCGTTTCGTCGGCCGGGCTGCCCATCAAGAACGTGCCGGCGGGACGGAGCACGAGCCGAAGTGTGACGCCGTCGCCGAGGTTCTTGTCGTATTCGTGCAGCCCCTGGTCGCTCTTGCCCACGGCGGTGAGGCCGGTGATGTCCGGGCCGAAACGCTCGCGGCGCTCAGCCTCCCGGCGTTCGGTTTCTCGCTGCTCAGCCTCGCGGCGCAATTTGTCGATGAGCGCGGCATCGGGCACGGGCGCGGGCGCCGGCTCGCGGCTGCGGGACACGGCGCCGGTTCGGTTGCTCTCCGGCTCGGTTTCCCGGAGCGATTGCGACGCGAACCAAAGCCCGACAAACCCCCCAGCCGCGGCCAGCACGGCGACGCCGAGGGGAACGGAACGAACGCGCATGAGGGACAGGGAGACAAGGAGACGGGGAGATGGGGAGATGGGGAGACAGGCGAAGGAAGGAAGGAACGAGGGAAGGTGGGAACGTGAGAACGCGGGAACGTGGGCATGGGGCAGGCGCCGTCCCACGCCTTTGGGTGCTGGGTGTTGGGTGCTGGGCCCAACACCCAACACCGCGGTACTCCGCCCGCCCCTCGTCCCACGCCCCGAGGTCCGCTACCGGCTGATGAGCGCCGGCAACTTGTCGAACAGTTGCACCATGTATTCCGAGAGCCGGTTCACGAGCCAGGGGAAGATGTAGATGAGCACGATCGCCACGGCGGCCATTTTCGGGACGAACGTCAAGGTCTGCTCCTGCAGCGAGGTGGCGGCCTGCAGAATGGAGACGATCACGCCCACGATCAACCCCACCGCCAGCAGCGGCAGGGCGAGCCAGAAGGTGAGTTCAATGGCGCTGCGGCCGAGGTCGATGGCCGCCTGCACTTCGTCGCTCGAGGCCTGGAGGAGAATCAGGTGCATGGCGCGTGGGGGTCAGATCAAATGGGCGGGGGCTTGAACGAGAGCACGACGGACTTGGTGAGTTGCGCCCAGCCGTCGACGATGACGAACAGGAGCAATTTGAACGGCAGCGAGATGAAGATGGGCGGCAACACCATCATGCCCATGGAGATGAGCGTGCTGGCGACCACCATGTCAATCACCAGGAAGGGGAGATAGAGCGCGAAGCCCATTTCGAAGCCGCGGCGCATCTCGCTCACCATGAAGGCCGGGACCACCACCGAGGTGGAGATGCGCCCGCGGGTGGTGCCCTTCTCCGGCACGTCTTCGCCGGAGAGTTCCAGGAAGAGGCGCAGGTCGCTCTCCCGGGTCTGATCGAACATGAACTCCCGCAGGGGAATGCGGGCGTTGTGGTAGGCCTCGGTGAACGTGATGCGCTCTTCCATGTACGGGATCAGCGCCGTCTCCTTCATCTCCGTGAAGGTGGGCTTCATGATTAAAAAGGTGAGAATGATGGCGAAGGCGCTCACCACCGGCGCCGGCGGAACCTCCTGCACCGAGAGCGCCCGCTTGATGAAGTTGAAGACCACGAAGATGCGCACGAACGACGTGCAGGCCACGAAGATCGACGGAGCCAGCGTGAGAATGGTCATCAGGCCGAGAACCTGGAGCGTCACCGAAACGTCCCTCGGGTTCGACGACGACTTCACCAGCGAGTCGCCGAACACCGGCAGTTCCTGCGCCCCCGCCAGCGGCGCGGCGACGGCCAGCGCCAGCAGGACCACGCCGGCGATCGCCGTCGCGCGCGCCGCGCGGCCATAGACGCCACGCTTGCGCGCGGCGAGGTCGAAGATCGGCCCGGCCTCGGCCAGAAAGGCCCGCTGCACCAGAAGCCAGCGCAAAAAGGTCACCGCCGCCCCTCCCTCTCCCGCCCCGGCGCCGCCCCCGCGCCCACCGGATCACCGGCGTCCGCGCCGGCGGAAGCCGGCGTTGGCGCCTCCGCCTCGTCCTCCAGCACGCGCTCCAGGTCGGCGCTGTCGGCGCCTTTGCGTTTGAGGAAGCGCGTCTGGGCCTCCCGAATGACGCCCGCGAAGGTCTGCTGCAGCGATCCCTCCCGCCGCGACGCCTCCTCGGCCGTGAAGCGGGCCACGGTATCGGGGTCGGTGATCTCGGTCAACGTCGTCATGCGGTCGCCCGTCACCCCCACCACCAGAACCTTGCCGCCCACGCGGAGCAGCAGGATGGACTGGCGCGATGAAATGTAGTTGCGCCCCAACACCACCACCAGCGGGCTGGCGAAGAATTTTCGCGTGCTCGGGAAAAGTTTCCGGAACGCCCACACCACGAAAAACAGCACCGCGACCATCACCACGGTGAGCAGGATCAGGTTGAGCATGGCCTCCAGCACGCCGGCGGGGGCGGCCGTCCGGGGCGCCCCGGGGCGCGCGTCGCCGGCGGGGGGCGTCGCGCCGCTCTCCGGCGAGCCGGCCGGCTGCTCGGCCCGGCTCGACAGGATCGGCTTGTTCTGCGCCGCCTTGTTCCGCTCGATCCTCGCCTGCTCATCCGCCAGCCTCTTCTGTTCTTTCGACAGTGGCTGGCCGTCCGCGCCGCCTTCGGCCGTGGCCGTGCCGGGCTGTTCCGGGGCGGCTGGCGGGGTCGGGGCCTCGCCAGCCCGTGCTCCCGCGGCGGGGCGGGCGGCGGCGGGGCGGTCGTCGGCGTCGCCGCCGAAGGGCCGGTAGATGCCGCTGAGCGTGACGACCACGCCCACCACGAGCAGCGCCGCGAGGGCGACCAGCGGGTTGCGAATGGTCAGCCGTGGAGACATGAGGAATCTCGCCCGCTGCCCACGGGTTGGCGTGTTTCGGCCGGGGCGGCAAGGCACGAAGTATACCGCTCCCCCGCGGGCGGGGGAAATCGAAGGCCGCCGAGATCGCGACGCGCGGTCGTGGGACGCCCGAACGGGGAAGCAGGGTCCGCCACGAGCCGGGAGCGTGCAACCGCAGAGGGCGCAGAGGTTCGCGGAGAAACAAGCGTGAGCGACCGGTCAGCCCGCGAGCGATTCCCCCCCCGCCTTTGGGTGCTGGGTGCTGGGGGTTGGGGGTTGGGTGCTGGGGGTTGGGATCCGAGCACCCCGCACCCAGCACCGCGGTACTCCGCCAGCCCCGCGCCCCGCGATTCGCCCTTGCGACCAGAGGCACGGAACCTATACAATAACGTCCTACTGGCGAGTTCTCCGGCCGGGTCGCGGACAGATTTGGAAGATCGCGGTCGAATGAACGCGCCGGATCGTCCCGGGAGTCGCCGTTGGGCGCTTCAGCGGTCGGAAGCGGCGCGGGCATTCGTCCGCCAGGGAGACCGGCATTTGGTCCGCGCCGGCACATAACGCCTATGTCCACACCACAAGCGCGCTGGATCGTTCTCACCTGCGCGGCGCTGCTCGCCGCGTTCGCCGTCGCCTGCGTCGGCGGCGGGGGCGGCGGCGGGAGCGGCGGGCTGCCCGTGAATGGAACGATGATCGGCCCGCCTCCGCCGCCGGTGGACGCGCCGACGATCACCGGGGTGAACCCGTCGAGCATTTCGGCGGGGATTGCCAACCAGCAGGTGCAGGTGCTGGGGACGAACTTCTCGCCGGGGAACATGACGGTGACGATCAACGGCGCCAACGCCGCGGTGGTGGCCGCCACCACCACCACGATCACGGTGAACGTGCCGAACAACGTCTCCGCCGGGCCGGCGTCAATCGTCGTGACCAACAGCCTGAACGGAAAGTCCGGCACGTCGACGACGGCGCTGGCCGTCTACTCGCCGCCCACGGTGACCAGCGTTTCGCCCAACATCGGCCCCACGAGCGGCGGCACGCAGGTGGATGTCGTCGGCACGAACTTCAAGACCGGCGCGACGGTGAAGTTCTCGACCGTGCTGGCCACCATCGTGACCGTGACCGCCACCAAGATCACGGTCACCGTGCCTTCCTCGTCGGCCGGCGCGGTGGCGGTGACGGTGACCAATCCCGACGGCACTTCGGCCACGTTGGCCTCGGGATACCGTTACCTGCTCCCGCCGCAGATCTCCGCGATCTCGCCGGCGTTCGGGTCGGCGAGCGGGGGGGACTCGATCACCATCTCGGGGTTCAACTTCGAGGCCGGGGCGACGGTGAAAATCGGCGGCCAGACCGCCACCGGCGTGACGGTGCAAAGCGCCGCGCGCATCGCCTGCTTCACGCCGGTGGTCCCGCCCGGGCTGGCGGACGTGATGGTGACGAACCCGGACGGCCAGACCAACACCAAGACCGGGGCGTTCGAGTACCGCGACGACGCCGTGCTCGACGGCCTGGTGTTCGGCGGGCCGGTGAGCGCCGGCACGGTGGAGGTGTACGCCGTGGCGGAGGGCGGCACTCTGACGCCGGTGTTCAAGGGCGGCTCCGCGGCCACGGCGTTGACCGATGCGGCCGGCGTCTTCAGCGGGCTGAACATCGGCACGGCGCGGGGCACGCTGCTGTTGCAGGTGGCGTCGGGCAGTTACTACGAGGAGAACAACCCGAAGATCGCCGCCAATCCGGGGGCCGCGGCCATCGTTTTGTCGTCGAGCCAGGCGATTCGCGCCATTCTGCCCGACGTGACGAACAGCACCACGACGCAGCGCGGCCTGGTGATCACGCCGCTTTCCACGCTGGCCGCCAAAATGGCGCTGGCGCGCGCGAGCCGCGGGGGCATCGCGTCGGTGGCGGCCACGGCCAACGCCCAGGTGAAGGTGGCCTTCCATCTCACCGGAGACCTCCTGACAACCAAGGCGAAACACCTGTCAGCCGAGCCGGGCATCACCAACCTCAACGTCCAGACCGATCCGGAAGCCGTGGCCGGCGCGGTGCTGGCGGGCTTGTCGGCCACGGCGCTCGCCCTCAAGGACGCGACCACGACGCCCAACTCGGTCACGCTGGCGCTCGCCCTCGGGACCGACGCCGCCATCGACAGCAAGTTCGACGGCCAGGATCAGTCCCCGGCCAGCCCCGTGAAGATCGGCACGGTGACGGTGCCGGCCACCGTCCTCACCACCGAGTTGCCGACCGCGCTCAAGGGTTTCATCCAGAACACGCTCGCGCCCTACAACACCTCCAACCTCGTCAGCAACGGCACCGCCTCCACCACCGATACCCGCCCGCTGGAGAACCTCTTCGCCACCAGCGGCACCACGCTCCCCGATCCCCCGGTGATCACCAAGGTCACCCCCTCCACCGGCACCACCACCGGCGGCGGCACGGTCACGGTCGAAGGCTCGAATTTCCCCGCCACCCAGGCCGAGGCCAAGGTGGAGTTCGGCGCGGGAAACCAGGCCACTATCACCGCCTACAACGTCACCGGCTCGCCCCACACCGCC
This sequence comes from Planctomycetota bacterium, assembly GCA_016209585.1. Lineage (GTDB taxonomy): Bacteria > Planctomycetota > UBA8742 > JACQVU01 > JACQVU01 > JACQVU01. The sequence continues at coordinate 994 of JACQVU010000528.1, read as the reverse complement.
ACGGTCACGGCGCCGGCGCTGCCGGTGGGCAAGGCGGCCGGGCCGGTGGACGTGATCCTCACGAACAGCACCACCGCGCTCTCCGGCTCGCTGGCGGCGGGGTACACCTACGGCCAGAACAACGCGCCCACCGTGTCGGTCCAGACGCCGGCCGCGGGCGCGGGCGACATCACGGTGAAGTTCGATCTCACCGACGTCGAGAGCGACCCCTGCACCCTCACCGTGCAGTTCAAGGGCGGCACGGTGGGGGTCTACACGGCGGCCAACATCGTGGGTTTCCCCAGCGGCGTGGCCACGGGCATCTCGCCGGGAACGGGCCTTAATTTCGTCTGGAAGTCGGGCGCGAACCTCGTCGGCGTCAAGGCCACCGACGTGCGCATCAAACTCACCGCCGACGACGGCAAGGGCGGCACGCCGGCCACCTCGGAAACCGGCGCGTTCACGGTCGATAACTCCGCCGCCGCCACCAACCAGGCGCCGGTGGTGACCTTGGGCGCCATCACGGGCACGAAATCGGGCAACCAGGTGCAGATCCCCTTCCAGGTCTCCGATACCGAGGGCGACACCGTCAACCTCACGACTGAGTACTCCACCGACGGGGGAACGACCTTTCAGACCTGCGCCGACGGCCTGGGCGGCAGCGGGCGCGCCAATCTCACGGCGGGAACCACCGCGCCGGGAACCTCCTACACCTACCACTGGGACTCGGTGGTGAACGTTCCAGCCTCGGCGGGCGTGAAGAACATGGTTAAGGTGCGTCTCACCGCCGCCGACAACCAGGGCGGCACGCCGCAACCGGCGGTGTCGGCCGCGTTCACGGTCGATAACACGGCCGCGCCCACCAACACGCCGCCGTCGGTGGCCGTGACCACGCCCGCCAGCACGGTGGGCGGCAACGCGGTGCTCATCGACTACACCATCACGGACCCCGACGTCGGGAACCAGATTTCGATCACGGTGGAGTACACCATCGACAGCGGCGTCACCTGGAAGG
>JACQVU010000527.1 GCA_016209585.1 Planctomycetota bacterium | reverse complement strand
CCTTCATGGCGTCCTCCTCTTTCGCGCCCCGCGACCCTCGCCCCGCGCCTCGCGCCCCTGCGCCCCGCGCCCCTCGCCCACCGCTGGCGTCGCCCGGAAGTCGCTCTTGCCCCCGGTTTTCACCAGCAGCCGCACCTCCTCCAGGATCATCCCGCGGTCCACGGCCTTGCACATGTCGTAGATGGTCAATCCCGCCACCGCGGCCGCCGTCAGCGCCTCCATTTCCACCCCGGTGCGATCCTCCGCGCGGGCCGTGGCCGTGATGCGCACCCCGTCGCGGCCCGCGAACTCGATCTCCACCGCCACCACCCCCAGACGGACCTGGTGGCAGAGCGGAACGAGATCCCAGGTGCGCTTGGCGGCCTGGATGCCGGCCAGGCGCGCGACCGCCAACACGTCTCCCTTGGGAACCCGGCCCTCTCGGATGAGTTTCTGCGTGGCGGGCCGCATCCGCACGACGGCGCACGCCACGGCCTTCCGGTGGGATGGTCGCTTCGATGACACATCCACCATCCGGGCGCGGCCCAACGGGTCGAGATGAGTGAGCGCGCCCGCCACGTCGCCTCCCGGTGGTCCGCCGCCAACGGCGGGGATCTTATCCGTCTTCCACCGCGCCCCGCAAGGCGCGCCCGGCGGGCGCCATCGGATATCGTCAGGAGACGGTCATGTGCCAGACGCCGCGTTGGCGCGCCGCGACTCCGTCCGCCGCTCCCGCACCATCCGCGCCGCTTCCTGGGCGGCGTCGAGGATCTTCACGTAGCCGGTGCAGCGGCAGAGGTTGCCGGAGATCTCTTCCCGCCACTCTGCCTCGCTGGGGTTGGGGTTGCGGTCGAGCAGGCTGGCGATGGTCACCAGGAAGCCGGAGGTGCAGAAGCCGCACTGCGCCGCCCCCGCGGTCTCAAAGCAGCGCTGGATGGGGTGCAGGCAGCCACCGTCGCGCAGCCCCTCGACCGTGCGGATCTTCCGCCCCGCGGCCTCCACCGCCAAGGTGAGGCAGGAGAGGGCCGGCCGGCCGTCGATCTCCACGGTGCAGCAGCCGCAGGTGCCCATGTCGCAGCCGCGGCGCGTGCCGACGAGGCGAAGGTCTTCACGCAGCACGTCCAGCAAGATCTCCTGCGGACGGACCAGCACTTCGTGTTCGGTCGCGTTCACCAGGAGCCGAACGACGCGTGAACCGGGCGGCGCCGGGATCGTTGCCGGCGGCGCGGCGGGCGGCGCGGCCCCGGCGCGGCGGGCGCCCAACGACCCATCCGGGAAGCGCTGGTGAGCGGCCATGATGGACGCAAGTGTACCACGCCGGGGCTCGCCTACGGCTCTACGGCTCCGTTCGCGCGGGGACGTCCGGAGAGGCCAGTGTTTCCAGGATGGCGCGCGCGGACTCCACCAGCGGGTGATCGGGATGGAGGTTGAGAAAGCGCCGGAAGTCCTGCTCCGCCTGCCGGCGGTAGGAAAGGGCGTCGGGAGCGCCGGACTCGCGTTTCTGCTCCGACAGCCGCCAGGCGGCCCAGGCGGACTCAAACAGCGCTTCGGCCCGCGTTTCGAGGGCGGCGGTTTCGGGCACCTTGGCGAGCGCCTCCAGCGCGGCCTTGAAGCGGCCCTGATGGGACTCCGCGCGGGCCAGCACGATCAGGGAGGCGGCGTCGCCGGGGTTGAGTTCCAACGCGGCGCCCGCCTTTTCGGCCGCGAGCCGCCAATCCTCCTCGCGCCCGGCGAGGACGGCCTTTCGCGCGGCGGCGTCAGCCTCGGCCTGAAGGGTCTGGAAGCGGGCGCCGATCCGCGCGATGAGCCGCCGGGCATCGGCGGCGCGGGCGTCAGGCTCCTCGCCCGGTGGGGCGTCATTGAGGAAGGAGGAGAGGCTCTCATAGGCCAGGCGCCAGCGGCCGAGCGTCACGGCGAGCCAGCCGAGGTCGAAGACGGCGTCACGCCCCGCGCTCTCCCGGACGCGCTCCAGGCGGTCGGCGGCCGCGGCCTCGTCGCCGCTCTGCCAGAGCGCGCGGGCGTACTCCAGGTCCACCTCGCGCGGGGTGTTCATCGCGCCGGCGGCCAGCAGCGCGCGCCGCGCGCGGGCGACCATCCAGCGGGCGCGGCCGGCCAGCGGGCTTTGGTTGTCAGGGGGGAGGTCGGCCAAGGCGTCGCCGATGAGGTCGCACCCGGCCTCGGTGACGCCGCGTTGCTCAGCGCCCGGAAGGTAACTGGTCAAGGCGGCGTCCAACCGCGCCAGGAGAGTGGCGCTGGACCGGTCGGCGGCGCCGACGCCACGGACGAATTCGGCGACACGGCCGAGTTCATCGCGGCCGGCGGCGTAGGTTTCGGCGCGGAAGGCGGCGAAAGCGCGAAGGCCCTCGTCGAGTTCCGTCAACGCGGCGCGCGCCTCGCCGCGGGCGCGAGCCTCGCGCGCCAGGAGCAGGCGGCGCCAGAGGCGGTTCTCGCCCAGGATCCACGGCGGCAGTTCGATGAACGTCTCGAAGACGTCGATGTTGTTCTTCTTCAGACCGGACCAATTCTCGGCATACTTGGCCGGGTCGGACGCCTCGAGCGCGGCGTTCTCGGCGAACCACCCCTCCACCTCCCGCCGGTAGGCTGTCCGGGCGAGATCGCGCGCCCGCTCGTAGCGGGTGAGGTCGTCCAGGAAGCGTTCGTGGGCGGCGCGGTCCAGCCGCGACCGCGCGGCGTTGGCGTGGAACACGAGTTTCCCATACACCTGCGCGAGGTGGAGGAGGTCTTCCGGGCCTTTCTCCGCCAGTTTCTCCCGCCACTCGGCCGCCTGGCGCAGCCATGCCGTGGCTTCGGCATGAGCGGCGGGGACGTTGTGGGCCAGGAGCGCCACCACCGACGCCAGCGCGAAGACCCGTTGCGCCTGGGCGTCGCCGGGGTTCTCCGCCGCCAGCCGCTCGCAGAGGGTGATGGCGCGCCGGAAGGCCGCCAAGGCCCGGCGTTCGATGTCGGGCCGTTCCGCTTCCGGGGCGCGGCTGGCCTGTTCCGTGAGGCGCCGGCCGTGGTCCAGGTGTTCCTTGGCCGCGCCCTCCACCGCCAAGCGGATGTCTTCCGGGCCCCGGCCGTAGCGCGTGAGCACGTCGACGCGCTGTTCGGCGACCTCGGGGATGTGGTCCATGCGGACTTTCGACGCCTTGTAGGCGTCGAGCAGGAACTGGGTCGCGTCCACCAGTTGGCTGTTGGCGTTCTTGAACGGCGCCCGCCGGTCGATGTTCAGCATCAGATCGTAAAGGACGGCCATCGGCGGGTGGTCTTCGGCCTTGTCGCGGTCATATTGGCGGACCTGGCCGGCGACCTCGGAGAATATGTCCCCGCAGAACTTCGGGGCCGCGTACAGGTCCAGCGCCGCGAGAATCAGGCGCGCGTACGCGGCCACGTCGCCCCCCGCGAGCGCCACCTGCGCCTCGAGGCGCTTCAACGCGGCGGCCGCGTAGCGAGCGTGCGGCTCGTCACCGTTCAAGCGCATCGCCTGTTCGGCCGCTTGCGTCGCCAGACGCACGTGCCGCGCCGCGGTGGCCATCGGGTCGTCGGTCGGCGCGCCGGGCCGCGCGGGCGGGGGCGCGTCGCCCGCGGGCGCGGCGGTGTCCGGGGGCTTGGCCAGGCGAAGGTGCGTCTCGGCGATCAGCGCGGCCACCAGGGCGGCGAACTGGCGCGCCTCCGACACCGTCGGATCGCGCTCGCAGGCCGACCGCACGTGGGCGTCGATGTGCGCCAGGTGGTCCAGAACGCGGGGGTCGTCAGCGTGCCTTCCCACCACCTGTTCCAGGGTTTCGCGATGACGTTGACCGGCGGCCCCGCCGACGACGTCGTCGGCGGGCTGGTCCGCCGCCGGCTCTGGCGGCCCGTCCTTGGCGGCCGGGTCGGGAAAAAGGTCCAGCAGGTGGAGTTCCCAGTTCTTGGCCATGAGCATGTAAGGCTGGGCTGAGAGCCGGCGCATCTCCCGCACCCGATCCACCAGCACGCGCGCCAGATCGGTCAGCGCGCGATCGGCCGCGTCGCGCCGCGCGGCCTCGAAGGCGTCGATGGCCCGGAAATAGACCTTCGTGGCCAGCGCCAGCGGCTCCTCGTCGGACAATCGCGTGAGCCGACCCAGCGGAATGGCCGCCAGCCTCTCCCACAGGTCGGCCTGCAGCGGGTTGCGGGCCAGACTCTGCTCCAGCCGCTCGGCGAGGCGGTCCTCGTGGGCGCGGAGCGCGGCCGCGGCCTGGGTCTCCCCTTCCACGGCCGGCGGCGGGCGCCGGCGCAGCAGCCGGCGCGCTTCCTCCTGCGCGTCGTCCAGGCGCCGGGCCTCTTCCGTGTTGTCTTTCCCCTGTCGCCGCAGGGCCTCGCGCTCCAGGCGAAGGTCCTTCAGCCTGGGGCTTCGGAGTTCATCGAGGGCTTGGCGGGCGGCGTCGACCTCCCGCTGTTCAATGGCGGCCAGGAGGCGCCAGGCGTCGGCGACGTCGGCGGGGTTCTCCCGGGCGCGAAGGGCCTTCCGCAGGCAGTTCTCGGCCTGAGTCAGCCGCTCCTGCTGGAGGAGGACCTCGGCGAGTTTGACGTAGGCGGCGGGGAAGTCGGGCCGGCGCTCGATGGCGTCGTAGAGGACGCGGACGGCGGTGTTGTAATCGCGGCGGTGGGAGAGGGCGTTGCCGTAGGCCACGAGCGCGGCGTAGTTGTTGGGGTCGGCGCGGACGGCGGCGCGGAACTCGCGGAAGGCGGCCTGGTAGGCGTCGTCGTTGTCGCCGCGGGTGATCGCCAGGAGACCGCGGTAGAGGAGGACCGCGCCCAGCGACCGGGCCTCGAACGGCAACAGGCCGGCCAGCGCGCGGTCACGTTGCGCGCGGCGGCCGGCGGAGGCATCGGTGGTGTCGTCGAACAGGTTCAACGCCGCCCAGCCGGGGAAGTCCGGGAGACGTTCGCGCGCCTCGGCGTCGAACGCGTCCAGCGCGGCGTGGAGCGACGCCTCGGCCTCCGGTTGCCGCGAGAGTTCCAGCAGCACGAATCCCTCCGCCGCGTGGGCACGGGAGGTGATGGTGCGCAGGGAGTCGTGCCGGCTGGTGGTCGCCTCGTGGAAGTGCTGCAGCGCCTTGCGATGGTATTCGCCGCGGGTCGCGGCGTCGCCCGCTCCGCGCGCCAGCGCGACGTAGTGGTGGCCAAGGTTGAAACTGGCCGTGTGGTGGGCGCGGCCGTTCCGCCTGGCTTGCTCAAGCACCGCGCCCCAGAACGTGCCGCTGTCCTTCCAGGCGAGATTCGCCAGCACCGTGAGCGCCGCCAGACCCACCAGGTGCGCCCCAACGCCCAACCGGAAGAGATGCGCCCACTCCCCGGGCGTGGAGCAGGGGGCGTCGTCGTTCTCCGCGTCCCGGAGCCGGTACTGCGCGGCCAGCCGGGCGCCGGCCGCCACCACCGCCCAGGCCGCCGTCACCTGCCAGAGCAAAGACCACGCCCCGCCCGCCGCGCCCCACGCGGCCAGCCGCGTCAGCGGACCCCCGCCGCCCGGGGCCTGGGAAAGGCTGAAGGCCAGCAGCCCCACCGTGGCCACGGCGCCGGCCGCCAGCGCCGGGCGGGAGCGCATGAGGCGCGTCGTCTCGTCGAGGATGCGGCGGCGGCGCACGGTGCGGCAGGAGAGGGTGATGGATCGTTCGACGAAGTAGGCCGCGGCCAGGCACCAGCCGACGCTCGCCAGGTAGAGGTAGCGATCGGCGTAGAGCGTGCCCATCGGCACCAGGAAGTTCGAGACCGGCATGAGCGCCGCGAAGAACCAGATCGCCGCGAACACGTACAGGTCCCACGCGCCGTAATGCGCGGGCCGCCGGAAGAAACGGGCCACGAAGAGCGCCACCGCCAGCCCCGCGGCCAGCAGCACCAGCGCCAGCGAGATCACGGTGGGGCCGTTCAGCGCCGTTGTGAGCGGGAAGTCCGCGCACGGCTCCAGCGCCAGCGGGGGATAGGGCCAGAACATCAGCACGAGATATCGCGCCCCCGCGTTCATCGCCGACAGGAAGGTGGTCCACCACGAGCCGCCGTACCAATCGCGAATGAGGCCGCGGCTGCCGATGTCGATGACGATGGCCTGGAACGCCGCCGACAACGCCACGTAGGGCGCCCAGTAGTAACAGCGCCGCAGCGTCTTCCTCAGCGGCTCGCGGGTGCGGGCGAAAATCAGATCGAACGCCACGATCATCACCGGCATCACCACCGCGAACGACTTCGACCCCAGCGCGCAGGCGTAGGCCGCCACCGACACCAGCAGCGCCACCCGCTTGCGCCCGCCCTTCAAGGCGTGCCGCCCGATCACGTAGAGGTAGAACGACAGCAGAAAGAAAAAGCCCATCGCCACGTCCTTGCGGCCGGAAACCCAGGTGACCGACTCGACGTGCGCCGGATGGACCGCGAACAGCAGCCCCGCGATCAACCCGTACAACCGGCTGCCGAGAAGGTAGCGCGCGATCAGGAACACCATCACCGCGGCCGCGGCGTGGAAATAAAGGTTCGTCAGGTGAAAGCGCCACGGCGCCAGCCCGGCGAAACGGTAGTCCAGCGCCACCGTCAGGTCCCGGATCGGCAGGTACTCGCCTCCCAGCGCGTCCCGACGCGCCGGCTCGCACCACGGGTTGAACATCACCGCCAGTTGCCCCGCCGACAGGCTGGTGATCTCCGGGTTGTCCTGCACCAGCCAGTCGTCGTCCCAGTTCACGAAGTCGTGGCCCGCGACGAAACCGTAGACCGCAGCCACGGCCAGCACGATGGCGAGCACGGCCAGCCGCGAGCGCCGCCCGATGCCCAACTCGGCGTCGGGGGCGGCGTGCACCGCGTGCCGATGCAGCAGCGTGTACTCGCCGGCGCGCGTCATACCCAGGCCGGGGAGATCACCGCCGCCCCGCGCGCCGGAACCGCCTCGACGCCGCGGCCAGGAAGCGGCGCTCTTCTTCCGACAGGCGGTCGATCCCCAGCGCGTTGATCTTGTCCAGAAGCGCGTCCACCCGCAGACGAGTGGACAGCGCCTCTTCCCGCTCCTCCGCCAGGCTCTGCTCTTCCCGCATCCGGCGCCGCATCAGCCCCTGACTGCGCGCGTGCCACCACCACCATGCCGCCCCGCCGCCGATCGCCGGCGTCAGCGGCGAGACCCCCTGTGCCCCGGAGACCAGCGTCGCCACCGCCAGCCCCACCGCGGCGAGCATCGCCAGCCAGCGGGCGGGAAGCGCCTCGAACACCACCAGATCGCGGACCGCGAAGAAGAACATGAAGAGGACCGCGAAGACCGGCGCCACCGGCCCGAGCGACCAGCCCTCCGGGTCCAGCAGCGCGGGAGACAACCCCAGCACGCCGGAAAACAGCAGCAGGCCGAGCAACGAGCGCCCACCCAGCCGCGCCTCCACCTCGCGCCCGAACAGCCAGAAAGCCGCCACGAGGCCCGCCGCGACACCGAGGAAAGCGCGCGGAAAGACGCACAGCGCCGTGCCCACCGTCCACCACCCCCCCGCCGACCACCAGCGCCGCGGCGAGAAACGCGCCGCCGGCTCCAGGTCGTCGTCGACCAGCATGAACGCGAATTGCGTCGCGAAGGCCACGAAGAGTGTGAGCAGCGCGCCGCGCACCACCGGCGTCAGCCGCCCGCGCACGGTGAACGCGGGCTGGGCGTCGTCCATGAAGCGCGAGAAGTCCCGGTCCGCGACCGACATGGGAAACCAGCCTCCTCGGAACCCGGTGGCGGGAGCCGGGCGAAAGGCCCCCGGCCACCACCCGCCGACGTTCGCACTATCGTACTCCGGGCGCGCCACGTTATCATCCATCGGTGAGGCGAAGTGATGGGGCCGAATGAGAGGCGCCCGCGCCGGCGCGGCTTACGAAGAGTCATGTCGCTCAAAGATCTCCGGGAACACGAAGTCTCTTTTTGCGCTGAGGTGAAGTCCTGGGCCGACGCCCTCTTCGCCCAGCATCCCGAGTGGCCCTTCGCTCGGGCTCACATCGAGAAGTACGGTCAGGGAACGAACACGCGGCAGGATCTCCGCGTTCTCGGCCGCGAGCACGCGACGCCGCTCTTGTCGGGCGAAGTCAAGATGCCCGGCACGCCGGACGGGCGAAGCCCCTATGACCCGGTTCTGATGCAGGACGCGTACAACAAGGCCGACAACATCCAGGCGAAGTACTTTTTCACCTGGAACGTGAACGAATTCGTCCTGTTCGATCGTAGCCGGTGGAATTGTCCGATGATCGAACGACGCGTGAAAGCCTGGAACCTCGGGCTGGCGCTCACCAATTCCGGTGACTGCCTTCGGCCTGACGTTCAAGCCCGCATTCGAGACCAGTTCCTTCCCCAGTTCTTCGCCGAGTTCGCGCGAATCGCCACCGGCGCGCTGGCCGAATGGGGTATGCCGCCTGATGAGATCTTCTTGCGGTCGCTGGAGAGCCATCTGGAGTCGCCCGTGGCTGGAACGCGCGATTACATGGCCGCGCAGTGGAGTCTCAACAACGGTTTCGCCGGCCGCCTCCAGGAGTGGATGACGGGCGAAATGCAGTGGACCATCGCCGACCCAAGCGACCCGGAGCAGCGACGGCATGCGCTCGACCGGGCGGCCCGCACCTTGTGCTACGTCTTCACCAACCGGGCGATCTTTTACAAAGCGCTCCAAGCCAAGTTCGACGACCTGAAGCCCTTGACCATGCCCGCCCGCGCCGTGGACGGGCAATCGGCGCACGCCCATTTCCGGCGGCGGTTCGCCGACGCCGTCACCGCCACGGGCGACTACGAGCCGGTGTTCTACCCGGACGTCGACGACTGGGCGAGTTCGCTGGTGTTCGCCAGCCCGGAGGCGCGCGCGGGGTGGAAGGGGTTTTTCGTCAGCCTGGCCGAATATGATTTCCGCCGCGTTCCGTCGGACGTCCTGGGGGGGATCTTCCAGCGGCTCATCTCGCCGGAAGAGCGCCAGAAGTTCGGGCAGTTCTTCACCCACCAGGACGTGGTGGACGTCATCAACGCCTTCTGCATCCGCCGCGCCGGCGACGTGGTGCTTGATCCCGCCTGCGGGTCAGGCTCGTTCCTTGTTCGTGCCTACCACCGCAAGGCCTGGCTCAGCGGGCAGGCGGCGGGAGGCCGTCGCCACCAGGATCACGAAACGAGCCACCAGCAGCGGCTCACGGAGATATTCGGGTGTGACATCGCCCTCTTCCCCGCCCACCTGGCCACGCTCAACCTGGCCTCGCGGCAGATCTCGGACGAAGAGAACTTCCCCCTCATTCGGCGGGGGAACTTCTTCGAAGCGGCTGAAAGCCCCGCGGAATTCTGCACGACCCCCGGCTCGCGCGGCGCCGGCGCCACACGACCTTCGATGCCCGTGCCTCTCGCCCAACTCGACGCCGTGGTGGGGAACCCCCCCTATGTTCGCCAGGAACTCATCGAGCGGCGGTCGGTGCTGAAAAAGGGCCGCGACGAGACTGACACGGCGTTCACGTCGCGCTCGAAAAACACCAAAGAGTTCTTTCAGCAGATCGTCAGGGAACTCTGGCCCGGCCTGAAACTCTCCGGCCGGGCCGACCTGCACTGTTACTTCTGGCCCATGGCCGCCAAGTTCCTCAAAGAGGGCGGCTACTTCGGCTTTCTGACCAGCGCCAGTTGGCTGGACGTGGAATACGGCTTCGCCCTTCAAGGATGGGTTCTCGAGAACTTCGAGATCATCGCCATACTTGAAAGCGTGGACGAGCCGTGGTTCGTGGATGCGCGTGTCAAAACGACCGCGACCATTCTTCGGCGATGCGCCGACCGTGCCGCGCTGGACGCCAACGTCGTGCGCTTCGTCCGGTTTCAAAAACCTCTGGCCGATATCCTTGGAGAGCGCGCTCCGGGCGATGAAGCCGCCCGCCAGTTCGCCACGGAACGCTTGCGCCGGCGCATCGAAACGTCGAAGGGGTTCGAGGACGACAACCTGCGCATCATCGCCGTTCCCCAGAGCCGGCTGTGGAGGGAGGGCGTCGAGGCCGGCCGGTTGCTGGCGAAAAGCGGCGTCGCGCCTGACGATGCGTTGGAAGGCGACGACGAGGATGACGCTTCCACCGAAACGTCGGCTCACGAACATGCCGTCAAGGAATGGAACGGCGGCTCGAAGAAGTACGCCGCCGGCAAGTGGGGCCGTTTCCTGCGCGCGCCTGACCTCTACTTCCGCATCATGCGCGACCACGGCAGTCGGTTCGTACGGTTGGGCGAGATCGCCGAGATTCGCTTCGGCATCAAGAGTGGGTGCGATGCCTTCTTCATGCCCCGCGACGTGACGGAAGAGGTTCTTGAAAGCGTGCGCCAGGGTCTGCCGTGGAACAACGTCGGTCTCCGGGCCCCGGCAAGGCGAGCCGAGGTTGAAAGCGGCGAGGTGCGCATCGTTCGCGCGGGCGACAAAACGCTTCATCCCATCGAGGCCGAATTCCTGCGGCCGGAAGTCCACAGCCTCATGCAGGTGGACCGCCCCGTGGTTCGCGCCGCCGACACCGACCGTGTCGTTCTCTGGGTCAGTGACGAACTCAAAGACCTGGCCGGAACCTACGCCGGCAGGTACATCCGCTGGGGGGCGAAACAGACCTTCGCGTCGAAGAAATCCAGGCGTGTGCCGGCGCCGCAGCGGTCCACCTGCGCGGCTCGGCCTATGTGGTACAATCTGACCGGGGGCGAGCGGGGAGTCGCCTTCTGGCCAAAAGCCCAACAGTACCGCCACATCGTCCCAGGCAATCCAACCGGAATGATCTGCAACTGCAACCTGTACGATCTCATTCCCGATCCCGGGATGACGGGCTTGGAACGGTCCATCCTGCCGGCGGCGCTGAACAGCACGATTCTGGCTCTCTTCAAAACCTATTACGGTCGTTACGCCGGAACAGAGGGCAACCTCAAGACGGAAGTGGTGGACGTGAACCTCATGGAAGTTCCCGATGTCCGCGGCGTGTCGGAAGACGTCGCGGGCCGCTTGCTCGACGCCTTCGGCCGGATGCAGGCCCGCCCGACGCAATCCCTGCTCGAAGCAGAGATCATGCAATGCCACACGACTGAGCGCGTCAGGGAACTCGCCCAGCGGCCCATCAACTTGAGCGATGAACTTCGCCAACCCGACCGCCGCGCTCTCGACGATGCCGTGTTGCGGATGATCGGTGTCTCTGATCCGCTTCAGCGGGCGCGGCTCCTGGACGACCTCTACCTTGAAACGGCGCGGCACTACCGGCAGATTCGAATCGTCGAAGTGCAGAAACAGGTTCAGCGCACCGGGGGGAAACGCCGTGTCGAAGCCGAAGAGATCGCCGCGAGCATCTGGGACGCTCTGGAAGAAGCGGAGAAAGGCCCGCCACTGGCGCAGTGGCTTTTTGGCCTCCCCGGCGCGCGGCAAAAGGTCCACATTCCCGACGGGAAGCCCAAGGCCTTGGGAAAGGGGCACATGTTCCGGCCTGGCGGCGTCGACTTCGCCCAGGGCAAGACCCTTCACCAGGAGACGTATGCGCATCCGGAGCAAGCCGCCCTGGTGGTGTCGCTGGCGAAAATGGAAATTCGGGGGCCTGTCGATCTTCCCTCGGATTCGATTGCGTGCGCTGAATGGCGCGAAGCCATCGAGAAACGCCTCTCTGATGCCCGCGTTCGTTTCGACCTCCTGGCGGCGTCCCGCACCGGGGCGCAAGCCCTGCGCGACGCCGCGTCACTCCTGCTGTCGCACTGGTTCACGCACGGCCGAACCGGATTTCAGGTCGGTGACAGGAACCGCCCGTAGATACTTCGGTGGCGGGCGGGAAGCGGTTCCCGGGCGTGCGCCACGCGCGACGTTCCTTCTCACGACAGGGAGAGATCCATGAAACACGCGTTCCTTCTGTGTGGGTTGGTGCTGGCCATCTCGCTCTACGGCGTGCCCCTCACGTTCGCCTCGGCGGAGCCGGCCTCCGCCGCGTTCTCTGTCATCAACGCCGGCGACGACGACGAGGGCGAGGCTGACGAGGCTGGTGAAACGGAGGAAGAAGACGAGGGCGCTGAAGCCGACGAAGCGGGCGGCCTGGAAGACGTGCTGGAGTCCCTCCTCGGCGAGGGCCTCATGGATCAGCTCGAAAAACTGGTCGACAGCGTGAAGGCCGCGCTGGGCCTGGAGACGGACGATGACGAGGCCGGCGAAGCGGACGATGACGAAGCCGGCGAAGAGGACGAGGGCGCGGAGGCTGAAGGGAGCGGTTCGGAATCGTTCTGAATCCCCGCGCCGCGCGAGGCGGTCTTCCTCGCGCCGCGGTCATTCGACTCCGGAAGCGGCGGCCTGGTCCGCCGCTCCCGCTGTTTTTTGGCGGTCCGCGGGGCCTTCATGCGCGGACGTTCACACCGGCATTACGCCGCGCTTGCGCCAGGGGCGGTCGACGCGGCGGGTGCGCGAGCGGGCGAACCCCTGGATGACCACGGCGCGGGTCTCGCGCGGGTCGATCACGTCGTCGAGATAGCCGTGCTCGCTCGGAGGGAAGGGGCTGACGGTCTTGCGGATCATCGCCACCACCACCTCGCGCACCTGGGGGTCTTTCACGGCGGCGTTCTCGCCGCGGGCCATGATGCTTACCAGCCCTTCCGGACCCATGATGGAGATCTCGGCGGTGGGCCAGGCCACGATGAGGTCGGGCTGGAAGGATGCGCCGCACATGGCGTAGTAGCCGGCGCCGTAACTGCGGCGCAGGATGACGGCCACCTTGGGCACGGTGGCGCCGGCGACCACGTGGATCATGTTGGCGCCGTGGCGGATGATGCCCGCGGCCTCCACCTTGCTGCCGACCATGAAGCCCGGCACGTCGTGGAGGAAGAGCAGCGGGACGTTGAAGGCGTCGCAGAGCATCACGAAGCGGGCGGCCTTGTCGGAGGCGTCGCAGTCGATGATCCCGCCCATGGCCTGCGAGTTGTTGGCCACCACGCCGACGCTCCGGCCGGCCATGCGGCAGAACGCGGTGACCATGGAGGGGGCGAACTTCGGCTTGATCTCGAAGCACCGGCCCTCGTCGGCGATGGCCCGGATCACCTTCTTCACGTCGAAGCCGAAACGCGGGTCTTTGGGCAAAAGGTCAAGCAGGCTCTCTTCCCGCCGGTCGCTGGGATCGGCGGTGGGCGTGACGGGCGGCTCGGCCTCGCAGTGGGGCGGCAGATAGGAGAGGTAGTCGCGGATGGCGGCGATGCAGGCCTCGTCAGACTCGCACTCCAGGTCGCCGCACCCGGAGCGGGCGCAGTGCATGGCCGCGCCGCCCAGGGCCTCTTCCGTCACCTCCTCGCTGATGGCGGCCTTCACCAGCGACGGCCCAGCCAGCGCCATGTAGGAGCGCCCGGCGACCATGGGCACGAAGTCGGCCAGCCCCGGCACGTAGGCCGTTCCGGCGTAGCCCGGCCCCATCATGGCCGCCACCTGCGGGATGACGCCCGACATGATCGACTGCTCGAAGAAGAGGTCCCCGGTGGAGGCGAAGTAGGCCGCGCGGTCGGCGGCCTTCCTCGGGTCCATGCCGGAGCCTTCGTCGCCGCCGTAGGCCTCCTCATGGATGCGGGCGCCCCCGGAGTCCACCAGCCAGATCATCGGCACGCGGCGGCGCAGCGCCAGTTCGCGCATGCGCTTCACCTTGCGCTCGCCGACGATGCCCATCGAGCCGCCGAAGACGGTGAAGTCGTAGGCTGCCACGGCGGCTGGGCGGCCGCCCACGTCGCCGAAGGCGGTGACCACGCCGTCGGCGGCGGTGCGGATGCCTTCGCGCACGCCGGGGGCGCGGGCCAGGAGGCCCATTTCCTCGTAGCGGCCGGAGTCGAAGAGCAGCGCCAGGCGCTCGCGGACGGTGAGTTTGCCCTTGGAGCGCTGGCGCTCGACCTTTTCAGGGCCGCCCATTTCGAGGGCTTCGGCGCGGGCTTTCTCCAGGCGTTCGAGGTTTTCGCGGAGGTCCATGGCGAGGGGCGAGGGGCGAGGGTTGTTAAAGGGCGAAGGCTACTTCATTCCCAGGCGGGCGAGCAGCGCGGCGCGGTCGAGCGTGATCGGTTTGTACTCCCAGTTCTCGAACATGCGCAACTGGTCGCCGAAGTGGAGCGAGGCCGGGTCTTCGCTCTGGCCCGGGGGCAGCGCGCTCTCGGCGATCACGCCGGATGGCGAGCACTCGGCCAGCAGCATGTAGGTGCCGCGGTTGGCGTCGCGGATGGAGGGCAGCGGGTCGAAGTTGATGCGCGGGGCGTCGTAGCCCCAGGCGGCGGGGTCGGCGCCCCGGTCGCGCACCAGAGCAGCCACGGCGGCGCGGAAGGCCTCGATGATCACTTCGTCGCGGGTGCGGCCCTCGAAGAAGTCGGTCTTCACCCGCACGCCGGCGTTCTCGCCGTCGAAGGCGTGGAGGACCACCGACGGCGGCAACTGGTCCATGAACATGGGCGGCACGTACTTGCCCAGCATGCGACGGCGCGCCTGTGAGAACCACGCCGCGAACACGTTCTGCCCGACCGACCCGTGGCGCTCCACGTTGTCCCAGCGGCGCAGCGCGGAAAGGGCGGCGGACTCCTGGGCGTCGCGGGGGCCGCCGGCGCGCTCCACGGCGCGCAGGAGGAAGGGCTTGAGGTGGTCGGCGGCGTAGTTGTTGGTGCCGGCGTCGTAGGCGATGTCGGCGAATTCCTTGTACGTGAGTTTCTCCTTCGCTTCGAGCACCTGGTAGATACGGTGAACCTGGAACATTTCGCCCATGCCGATGATCTTCCATTCGCGGGCCGGCTTGTTGTTCCAGTTGCCGAGGAACCCCGACGCCGGGTTCACCTGGTGCGGTTGATCCTCGAACTTCACCATACCCTTCCAGTCCCGCGACCCGTCGCCCGGCTGGACGCGGCGAATGTCGGCCTCGGGATGGCGGACGGGGAAGCGGCCGCAGAACCACCAGCCGATGTCGCCAGCGCGGTCGGCCCAGAAGAAGTTGTGAGAGGTGTTGACGGTGGCCGCGCCGGTCGCGAACTCCTGGATGTTCTTCGCGAAGTTGAAGCCCAGGATGGACTCGAAGACGCCGAACTCGATGCGCCAGTGCGCCCGCGCGCAGGCGATGGCCCACCCCTTGCCGCGCCGCACGATGGGGCCGTAGTGCGCCCGCTCGACCACGCGCGTCACCGGCGGGGCGCCCTTCACCGCGATGGCCACTTCGCGCTTCTCGATGGCGCGCCACTCCCCGTTGTGCCAGTACTGGTCCGGGTTCTCGGGGTTGAGGCGCAGGCGGAAGAAGTCGGTGTTGTCGCCGATGCCGGAGGTGGTGGTCCACGCGCCGTTCTCATTCACGCCGATGAGCACCCCCGGCACCCCGGCGAACCCCATGCCGGCGGTGTTCAGCCCCGGAGCCGTCAAATGAACCTCGTAGGCGATTTGCGGCGTCTTGAAGCCCATCATCGGCCCGCCGAAAAGCATGGGAAACCCACGATCCGCCTTCTTCGGCCCGACCACCCAGGCGTTGGACCCCAGCCGCCACACCAGCCCGTTCGCGCGCCGATAGGTGGTGAGGCGCGCGCGCTCCGCGCCGGCTTCTCCCGCCAGCGTGACCCACTCCGGGGAAGCGCCGGCGACGATCTCGCCACCGTCCGGGTTCGCGGCCGCCTTGGCGGCGGCGAAGAACTCGCCGTCGCTCGCGGGTTTGCCGCCGCGGCGGTCGCGGGGGCGCTCGCGATCCGGCCGGCCCGGTTTGCGGGGCTTCTCGGCCGGCGCGGGGGGCGTCGCCGGTTTCGAGGCCCCCTCCCCGGCCGCCGCGCCGGTCGCCGGATTTCCGTCCAGCGGGCCAAGGCGTGGCCGCCGGACCTCGTCGCGCATCGTGGTGGGCGCGCGGGGGTCGTCCACCGGCAAAATGTCGTCCAGCACGGCTTCAGCCTTCTCCGCGCCGACCTTCAGGCGCAGAAAGTCGAGCATCTGCTCCACCTGCAATTCGTGATCCCCGCCCTCGCCGAAGCGGCGGGCCATCTCCGCGCCAATGGCTTGCGAGTCGACGAGGGTGAACTCCTCCGGTTGCAGGCCGTGTTTGGCGTATTCCGGCGGGATCTTGCCGGCCTGTACGCGGGCGCGGACGCCGGCGTTGACGCCGGCGACGTAGGCTTTCCAGATTTCCTGGGCGCGCGGGGAGAGTTTGGCGAAGTCGGCGGCCCACTCTTCGTCCGTGTAGAAGTCGCGGCGCTGGGCGAAGTCGGACTCCAGGTGGTCCGAGCCGAAGACCTCCGCCATCCGCCCGCGGGCCGAGCGGCGGTAGCGTTCCAGTTGCCACATGCGGTCCTGGACGCAGACGTAGCCCTGGCCGAAGTATGCGCCGGGGGCGTCAGCCGCGAAGACGTGGGGGACGCCGAAGGCGTCGCGCACGATCTCCACCGCGCCGCTCTCCCAGGGCACGCTTTCCCGGGTCGGCCCCGCGGCGGCGGCGCGCGCGCTTCCCAGCACTCCGACGATCCCCAGCGCGAAGGCCGCGACGACGCAGGCGGCGCGTGGCGTCGCGCCGGACGAAATCAGACGAAACGTGTGCATGCCGAAGGCTCCGCTTTCGTGGCGAGTGGAAACTCTTATTCTACCCCGCCAGCGGCGCCAGAGCACGAAAGTTGACGGGCGGAGCCAGGAACCGGGTCCGCGGGCGCCCGCCCCGGCCGGAGCCAAGAAGAGGCGCTATCCCAGCAGTTTGAAGGCCACGGCCGAGAGGAAGCCGGCCAGCGTGCCCAGGCCCGCGACGTTCGGCCCGCCCAGGTGCACGGCCTCCGGGATCATGGCCGCCGCGATCAACGTGAGCATGGAGCCGGCGGCGATGCCCTCGATGCCCACCACCCAGATGGGCGGCATGCTGTTCCCCACGACGTAGCCCACCCCCGAGCCCGCGGCGGTCATCACCATCAGGGCGAACCACATGAGGAAGATGCGGCGGCGGTTCCAGCCCTGGGCGCGCATGCCGAGCGAACTGGACATGGCTTCGGGGAAATTCGAGAGGAAGAGGCCCGCGATCAACGTGTACGGGATCACCTCCGCCAGCGTGACCGTGCCGGCGCCGGCCGCCAGCCGCGCGGTGAGAATGGCGAGGAAGCCCGCGCCGATGACGAAACTTTCCGGAATGCCGTCGAGCAGGATGCCGAGCCAGATCGCCAGCGGCGCGCCGTGGTGGGCGTGGCGCGCGGCGCGGATTTCGCCCGGAGTGGGGATCTCCACCCCCTGCCGCAGCGCGGCCTTGGCCTTCGCCGCCCACGCCGCGGCGTCCTGCGCGTGCGACAGCCTGCGCGCCCCGAGTTCGGCGATGCGGCTGGCGGCGAGTTCCCGGGCGGCGCCGTCGAGTTCGGGGCTTTCCTGCCGCAGGCGGTCGAAGTCTTCCTTGGCCAGCGATAGCGCGGCCACGTCGCCCTTGGCCTCAGCCTGGGCGGTGCGCGGCGCGCCGGTGAGCAGGGCAATCTCGCCCACCACGTCGCCGGCGTGCAACTCCTTGAAGGGTTTGCGGTCGTGCTCCAATAGCACCGTGCCCTCGGAGATGAAGTAGAGCCGGTCGCCGGTGTCGCCCTCGTTGAACAGCAACTCCCCGGAGTGGAAGGTCTGCGGGCGCACGAACTGAACCAGCCGGCGCACGTCTTCCGCCGGCACGAGGCGCAGGAGGTCAATGGTGGACAACTGTTCAAGAATATGGGTCTCGCGCTCCACCTTGCGCATGCTGAGGTAGACGAACGTGCTCACGGTCTTGCGCAGGAAGCCCCCGCGCGCGTTCACCATCTGGTCAAGCACCACGAAGAGCACCCCGCCGGCCCCCATGCCGGCGAGGAGCGCCACCATCAACCGCGCGGCGTCCACGCCACCGTGGCCGCCGTGGCCGCCGGTCGCCGCCGCGCCCTGCGCGGCCAGCATCGCGGCCGCGGCGGTGGGGGCCACCAGTTCAATCGCCAGCGCCGCCGTCAGCGCGCCGCCTCCGAACGCGGTGAAGGCCGCGGTGAACCGCGGCGACAACCGCACGGTGACGCCGACCAGCGACCCCATGGGGAGCGAAACTGCGCTCAACCCACCGAGCAGCAGCGCCCAGAACAGGTAGGTGACGTTGAACGGAACGTCCACCGACGCCGCCGATTCCGTCGCCAGAACCATCAGGCTCATCCGTGCCTCCCAGCGCATGGCGCGCGAGTTATGAGGGGCCAATCATCGGACACCGAGGCGCCTCGCGCAACGCCTACCCGTCTGCATCAGGACAGTTGGCCCGGCCCCGCCGACGGCTCCGGCTCCGACCACCGCGGCAGGCTGGTCCGGCGCTCCATCTGATCGACCACCGCGAGGCTGTCGTCGGCGACCCGGACAAAGACCATCACCAGACTCTCGCCGCACAGCGCCGGCCGGGAGGTGAGCGCCCGGTACAGCATCGCGGCGGCCGGCGTGCCGCGCAGGTGGCGCTCGAAGAGATGCACCTTCGCCCACGTCGCCGGAAGAACGATGGGGCTGAGCAGCAGCCAGAGCAACACCGACTTGAACTTGTAGCCCACGGCGTCGAGGGAGGTGGCCGCCAGCCCGTGGCTGGCGGCGAGGTAGAGGAAGGTCGGCAGGTGCGGGGGGTAGTTGTGGAAGGCGAAGGCGCGGTCGTTCGGCACGTCGAAACCGATGAAGGCGCGCTTCACCTTGAAGAAGCCGGTGGCGAGGAAATGGAGGCGCGACGAGAGTTTCAGTGTGTTGGGCGTCACGACGATCACCACCCCGCCCGGTCGCGCGACGCGCGCCAGTTCCGCCAGCGCGCGGCGGTGGTCACAGAGGTGCTCGATGACGTCGGTGAGGATGACGGCGTCGAACGCGCCGTCGGGGAACGGCAGGCCAGCCAGGAGATCGACCCCGGCCTCAATGGGCACGTCGGGCGGCGCGTTCGGGTAACGGGTGAAGTTGGTGCCGCGCACCCGGTAGCCCGCTTGCCGCAGCCGCGCGAGCGTTTCGGCTTCGCCGCAACTCACTTCCAGAACCTCGCGCCCCGTGGGAACCAGGTCGCGTACCAGTTCGTACACACGTTGGGCGCGGCGCGCGCTGCCACCGGACATGGAAGTCGAGAGGAAAGGGGTTTCCGCGCGTGTCTGACGAAGCCGGTCAATCCAGGAGGCGGTCGCTCTCCCGCCGGATGGCGCGAATGGCCGCCTTCACCCGGCGCGGCGCCGTGCCGCCGAAGAGATCGCGCCCCGCCACCGCCGCCTCCGGCGTCAGCAGCGGCGGCAGGTCGGGCCCGATCGAAGGTTCGATGCGCCGCATCTCCTCGAGCGGCAGGTCGGCCAACCCCACGCCGAGGTCCGCGGCCCGCGCCACGATGCGGCCGGCGGCGTGGTGGGCGTCGCGGAAGGGCATGCCGCGCCGCGTCAGGTAGTCCGCCAGTTCCGTGGCGCAGACGTAGCCGGCCGGGTCGTCCAGCGCGCGACGCATGGCCGCGGCGTTCACCCGCATCGTTTCGATCATCCGCCCCATCGCCGGCAAGCAGAGCCGCAGCGTGTCGACCACGTCGAACAGCCCCTCTTTGTCTTCCTGCAAGTCCTTGTTGTAGGCGGTAGGCAGACCCTTCATGACATTCAGAAATCCGGACAGCAAGCCTGTCATCATGGCCGTCTTTGCGCGAATGAGCTCCAATCCGTCCGGATTCTTCTTTTGAGGCATGAGGCTGCTGCCGGTCGTGACCTTCTCTGAAAGTTCAAGAAAGCCGAACTCGTCCGTGGAATAGATAATCCAATCTTCGGCCAGACGGCTTGCAT